>QNZW01000009.1 GCA_003978375.1 Sulfurovum sp. | reverse complement strand
CAATCCACCACCCACCACCAAAACTTTTAAACCATCCATCTTCATAAACATCGGAAAATATGCCATAGCTATCCTTCTTACATCATTACTATCAATGTAACTAAAGTTTAACATAATTGCTTTGATATGTATCAAGTTATCTATTTTTTGGATGATATATAATGATGAAAATGGAGTTTAAATGAAAAATGAGACGATAAAAAATGAACTACTCTTTCAGATGCAAAACAGCTTTCCTATGGTGCAGAGACCTTTTGAGGTGATAGGCGAGGCATTAGGGATAAGCAAAAAAGAAGTACTTGCCATGGTACAAGAGCTAAAAGATGAACAGATTATTCGTCAAACTTCGGCTATTTTTGATACCAAGCGTCTTGGGTACAAGTCTTCGCTTGTTGCTTTTAAGGTAGATGAGGACGAGGTGGAGGAGGCAGCGACTATCATCAATGCTCATCCAGGCGTGAGCCACAACTACTTACGTAACCATGACTATAACATCTGGTTTACTATGGCAGTAGCACCTGATAGCCAACTAGGGCTTGAGAAAACCATAGAGATACTCAAAGAGCGTACAGGTGCCAAAGATGCCATCATATTGCCTACACTTAAAATGTTTAAAATCTCAGTGAAGATGGACACCACAGGCAAACGTGCCAAAAAAGAGAAAGTGAAAAACGTAATCCACAAAGAACTTACACTCACTGCCAAGCATATTGCAGTCATCAAAGCATTACAACAAGATATTGAAATATGCCAAGAACCTTTTAAAAAAGCTTGTGAAAAACTTTCTTTAGAGTATAAAGAATTTTTTTCAATAGCCAATACACTTAAAGACAGTGGAGTCATGCGTCGTTTTGCTACCATACTCAATCACCGAAAAGCTGGATTTGGTGCGAACGCAATGTCAGTATGGTCGGTACCTGAAGAAAAAGCAGAACAGATTGGTAAACAATTAGCAGCGTTTTCTGCAGTGAGTCATTGTTATCTTAGACCTACCTACCCCAACTGGCCTTATAATCTTTTTGCTATGGTACATGCCAAAACCCAAGAGGAGTGCGACGCCCTCATAAAAGAAATGGCAAACGAAAATGGCTTAACAGCGTATGGAAAACTCTACTCAACCGTAGAATTTAAAAAACAAAGATTAGTCTACTTTGATGATTCATTTAAGGCGTGGGAAGAAGATACAAACGTACATTTTTAATCCCAAATGATGCAACAACATCACTAAAAAATCTGTGCATAGTGTACGCTAACTCTTATATCCAATCTGTTCTTTAAAATGTGCAATACAATTGGTGCAATCTTTCATAGTGTTGGTATCTACAATAACATATAGTGCATCTTTATTTAGTACCGTTACCTTATGATTGTCCACTGAGATAATACCCTCTTTTTTAAACTTAGTAAGTATACGCGAAAATGTTTCTGGTGTTAGATTTAAAATAGAAGCAATTTCATTATTTTTAAGACGGTTAAAGATGCTTGGTTTTTTTACCATAAGATCTGCCACTTTTGCTTCGGAAGAAAGAATGGTTTCTTGATGTACCAAAGAAGAGAGCAACATCACTTTGGAGGTCAAAGACTTAATTAACTCCAATGAAAATGCTGCTTGATTTAAATAGTTATAAAGTTTATCAATATGCAGTAACCCTACTGCTCCATCTGTCACAAATTCACATGTTGCAGGAAAGGACTCTTGTTCAAAACAGGCATGCTCAGCAATGAGAGAGGGGGCAGAAAAACGATTGATTTGGATTTGTGTCCCTTTGGGAGATGTTTTGTATACTTTCACATCTCCTTCCATCAAGATATATAAATACTCACTTTCGTCACCCTCATAAAAGACAATACTATCTTTAGAAAAATGTTTTACATGAATATCATTTTTTAGTTTTTTTAAATGTTCTTCTACTAACCCCGAGAACATAGGTATTTCATAAAGCTCAACCATTCCCTCACGCCTTTATCTTCATAAATAAAATTTATATATTTTCCCAATATAAATAAGCATACTCTATATCAATTAATCATAGCATAGTTAAAATAAATTTAACTTAAAATAAGAAATACTTATAAAATTTTATGTTTCAAACCATGTAAGTTGCTCATGCAGATTAACCACTTCTCCCACAACAATAAGTGCTGGTGTGGGCAAATCTTTGGCTTTTTCGTAAATATCTTCTAGTGTACCAATGACTGTTTTTTCATCTGCTCTTGTACCTCTACTAATAACAGCAACAGGATACCCTCTTGGTTTGCCTATCTCTATAAGTTTTTGTGTAATTTGCTTAAGATTATGAAGCCCCATCAAAAAGATAATCGTATCATCGGTTTTATAATTTTCCCAAGGGATTTGAGAACGATTTTTATCTTTAGATTCATGCCCTGTCACTACTCTAAAAGAGACTGTAATCCCACGATGTGTTACTGGTATCCCTGCATATTCAGGTACAGCTATCGCAGATGTAACACCAGGAATAAACTCAAACTTTATATTACGTTCATGCAGATATATCCCCTCTTCTCCTCCACGTCCAAATACTAGTGGGTCACCCCCTTTGAGTCGTACCACAATATCATATTTTAGAGCATTTTGGTAAATCATTTCGTTTATCTCTTCTTGGGGCAACGTATGATGAGAATCTTCTTTGCCTACATAGATAAACGCACATCCATCTTTAGCCTCTGCTAAAATATCTGGATTGGCAAGTCTATCATAAATGATAACGTCTGCTTGTCGAATGATACGTAATGCTTTTACTGTGAGCAAATCAATATCACCTGGTCCAGCACCTGTCAAATAGACTGTTCCCATACCTAAACTTCTCCTCTTGTTTTATCTTCTGATAAGTAACATGATGGATCTTCTGCCCACATATCTCCATATATTGCATACGCACGACTTCGTGAACCACCATTACAAATATTGAGATACCTGCAGTTTTTACATTTGCCCTCAAGTACTCTTGGATGAACCCTTAGTTGTTTTAGCAATGCTGTAGGCTCTTTTGTCCAAATATCTGAAAAATCTTGATTTAGGATATTTCCTACATTCACAGGAAAGAAAGGGTCAGGTTTTACATACCCCTCACTATCTATATTAAGCAGTTTTCTACCAGCAGCATTTCCACCCCACTCTACAAGTCTTTGTTTCATCTGTTCAGTATATTGAGGATATTTGAGTACAAATCTATCATAAAATAAAATGGCATCCATCTCCATATTGCCAGTGACTATTTCAATATCTGTACCGTTTTCATAATACTCAAATGCTTTATCTATGATGTAATTTACCGCCTTTATACGCTGTTCTTTACTCAAATCCATCTCTAAATTTTCTAATCCTCTTCCACTATAAACAAGGTGAGAGATATAAATTTTAGGGATATGATGCCTCTGGGCA
>QNZW01000210.1 GCA_003978375.1 Sulfurovum sp. | reverse complement strand
TTGAAATACCACTATACTATATGCTTTTCTTAGCTATATTTGCTTCATTTGGAGCAGGAAAATTTAGTTTAGATTACCTATTATTTGGTGATGAACAATAACAATATAAAGGATAAAATAATGAAAAAAACATTGCAATTAGGCGTATTGTTTTTAGGTGCACTTGCATTATCATTGACCTTAGCAACAGCTGAAGGAAAATGTGGTGAAGGCAAATGCTCAAACGCGACAAAATCAGCAAAAAAATGTGGCGATGGTAAATGCTCAAATGCAACAAAATCAGCAAAAAAATATTCTGGAGAAAAAAAAGCACCCATAAAAGGAAAATGTGGTGAAGGCAAATGTGGATAATTTACCCAAACCTTCTTTCTTCTGAATACTCCTAGCCTTTTGTGCTAAGGAGTTTCACGTTTTCTTCACAAATCATAGTATAATAGATATTATTTTATAAAGGATATCTATGCAAAAATTACTCTTTGCTTTTTTACTACTATTTTCTCTTTTTGGATGTAATGATGAAAAACAACAAGCACTTCATGATGCCCAAATAAAACAACAAGCACAAGCCGAAAAAGATCTACTTCTTGCTCAACTCCAAGCAAAGGAAGAGGCGCTACAAGAAGCCAGACGAAATGCCAAACTTGCCAATGAAAAACTACTCGCCAACGAAAAAGCACAAAAAGAAGCATTTATTCGATTGCAAGAAGAAAAAGCCAAAGAGATACAAAAAAATGCAAAACTTTCCAATGTAGGCGTCTCTATTAAAGAGCACACGATTACCATTGATACCAATAAAACCAAAGATTTTTTTAAAAACATAGGGAAAAACCTAGAAAACAAACTTAGAAAAATGACCAAAGATTTGGACAAAGGGGTACTTGAAGATAACAATACTGGTATTAATATCAATCAAGACCATATCAACATTGATCTCAATAAAACCAAAGATTTTTTGAACTTGTGGGGGAAAAAAATGCAAGGTTTCATTAAAGATATTAACACCATGGCAGAGGAATTTGATACCCAAATCACCCCAAAACCACACAATTAAAAAAGGGAATACAATGCAACAAATAGATATAAACTCAGATGAATTTCAAGCAGAACTTGAAAAAACATGGCATTTTGTAGAAAAAGTAAATGCACAATTTGGTTTTGTACAAAATCCTAATACAGAAGTCAATGAGGGCGTCGCCATGGGACTAGCTCGCAATAAATTACGCTACGGAAAAAGATTTTGTCCTTGTTTTATGGTCATCGGTGAAACCAAAGAAGAGCAAAAAAAAGCAGACAATCGTATTTGTCCTTGTAAACCAGCTCTAGAAAAAGAGATACCCGAAGATGGACTCTGTCATTGTGGTATCTTTTGTACCCCTGCATATGCAGCATCACAAGCAGAACATGATGTCATAGAGGAGACCGTCCATACACACTCAAAAGGCTTAAATCAAGAACAAGCCCAAACACTTTTAGAAGAAGAACAATTAGATGGAGATGAATTAGAGGCTCTTATAGAAGCAAGAAACTTAGGCATGATTACCTTTACACTTGTAGATACAAGAGAGTTTATGGAGTTTCAAATGGGACATATTGTCGGAACAGACGAACTTGTCCCTACTTCACAATTTTATGCTAAAGTCGAAGAGGTGTTAAGTGGGCTTAAAAATGAACCTATTATCGTCTATTGTCATACAGGTAGCAGAAGCTTCCAAGTGCAACACGCTATGAAAGCCATGGGATACGAAAAAGTGGGTAACTTACGTCCTGGGATTATTGGATATTCTGGAGAAATTCAAAAAGGATAGCCCTCCAAAAACAGATGAAAGAAAAAGAAAAACTTCAAAAAGCATTCAACAATAAAAGAATAGGTCTTTCCCTTTCAGGAGGAGGCTACAGGGCTGCTTTATTTCACTTGGGTGTTTTATCTTATATGGCAAAACATGAATTATTAGAACATATATCCCACATCTCTACCGTATCTGGTGGATCGATTGTTATGGGGTTAATTTATAGGCTCAATGCATTTAAGTTTCCTACAAGCAAAGCCTATTTAGAAAATGTACACACACAAGCTATAGAATTTTTAAAAGAGACTACGCTTCTTGAAGACAATATGAAAATAAGTGCAGCAAAAGCTTCTGCAACCAATGGACAATTTGCACTAAATAAAAAAATGCTAAGAAGACTCAAGGGAAAAGTATGGGGACTAGATAAAGACATACAAACGCTAGAAGACACACCTATTTGGACAATTAATGCAACCACAGGAGAAACAGGTAAATCATGGCGATTTTCCAAAAAGCGCATGGGTGATTATCTCATTGGATATATGAAAAATCCACACATTAGTTTAGCCGAAGCTATAGCTGCATCAGCAGGGTTTCCTATAGCCATCGGTCCTTTGCCTCTCTATCTAAATAAATACGGATACAAAACAAAAGACCATTATACACCAGGTTCAGGAGACTTTCCTCGAGAAAAAGTAACCCTATATGATGGAGGACTATACGACAATTTAGGCACAGAAGTATTTTTTGGTGCAAATGCCACACGCTTTCCTAAAAGTATAGATTTTCTCATCGTAAGTGATGCTTCTGCACCTTTTAATATCAAAAAAGATATGGCATCTTTATGGTGGTTTGGAAAGCTAAATCAAATCTCTGATATCGCTACAGAACAAATACGCAGTTTACGTATACGTATGTTTCACAACCTTGTAGACAAACAAAATGAACCTGATTTAGGTATGCTCATACGCATAGGAAGTGGAGAATTAGGCATGGAAGAAGAAGCAAAATGTGCAAAAAATATAGAAACCGATTTAAAATCATTCTCCACAAGAAAAACAAATTGTCTCATAAACAACGGACATGATGCCGCCTCTAAAAATTTTTCTAACTATTTAACAAAACTTCAAGAATTAAAAGAATTAGAAATGACGGATGAATCTTTATAATAAAATGCATTATTTGATTAAATGCCGTGTGTACGGGCTTTGTAGATGGTGATGAGATAATCCGAACCTATCGTATATTAGGGCTTTAAAGAGGTTGTTTAAAAATAACCCCCTAAAAAACCCCCTAAAACATTTTGTTATCTGATTTTATGACCTTAGTAATATCTATGATTATATCTTCTTAGATGTAAAGTAACTTTAGTTATATCCTCTAATCTTATTTTATTACTTACTCATATAAACTCTATCACTATTTGAGATATAACCCCTCTCTTATTATCTAATATGTCTTTTGCTTCAATCTCCTCTCTTGATATTATTTCTCCATCTGTATCGGTATATGCACCATTTTGATAGTAGTATATTTTCACTTCAGTAGGATTTTTCTCATATTGCTTTGCTTCTAATTGTTTAACTCTCTCTTCTTTTCTCATTTTGTATTCTCCTCTAA
>QNZW01000105.1 GCA_003978375.1 Sulfurovum sp. | reverse complement strand
TCACTTGTCGGTTTTGGCTTTGTAGGATTTAAAGATGATTTAGGAAAAGTACTCTCTGGCGATAATCTAGAAGGATTGACCCCTAGAGGTAAAATGTTACTCCTTACCTTCATTGCTGCTTTGGTTTCTGTATTACTCATTTATGTAGATTTTCCCTCCACATTGTATGTGCCTTTTCTCAAAACACCTTTGGTTGATATGGGATATGGTGCTATTGTTTTTTGGATTATGGTATTTTTAGCCACAAGCAATGCTGTAAACCTTACTGATGGATTGGATGGTTTGGCAACAGTGCCGTCTATTATTGCACTGTTTACACTTGGGATTATTGTCTATGTTACAGGACATGCCATCTTTTCACAATACCTGCTTATCCCCAATATTAAAGGGGTAGGAGAAGTGGCTATTCTTGCAGCAGCACTCACTGGAGGTTTACTTGGTTTTTTGTGGTACAACTGTTATCCTGCAGAAATTTTTATGGGAGATACAGGTAGCCTTTCCATTGGTGGGTTTATAGCCTACCTTGCCATACTGGGCAAGAGTGAAATACTGCTTTTATTAATAGGTATTATTTTTGTAATAGAGACTGTTTCGGTCATTTTGCAAGTAGGTAGCTTTAAATTACGCGAAAAGCGTATTTTTAAAATGGCTCCTATTCATCATCATTTTGAACTCAAGGGATGGCCAGAAAATAAAATTATTATACGTTTTTGGATGATTGCATTTATTGCCAATATCTTAGCACTTATCTCATTTAAATTTAGATAATCATGAAACATACTATCAAGCCTACACTTTTTGGTTATGGACTTACGACCAAAGCTATTGCTGAAAAGTTAGGCGGGGGATGTCTTTTTTTTGATGATAATACGCAAGAAACATTTACCGATGAGAATAAAAATATCATCAAACCTTCCTCTCTTTTTAATCCCAATGAAAGTAGTTTAGAAGTTACTACTCCTAGCTTAAATCCCAATCATCCACTGATTAAAAATGCTAAAAATTTACAAAGTGAATATGATTATTTTGCAGAGATAATGCCTTTTAGTATTTGGATTTCAGGCACAAATGGCAAAACCACAACCACCCAAATGCTTACCCACCTTTTAGAAAAAAGAGGTGCAGTTAGTGGAGGGAATATTGGTACCCCACTTGCCAAACTAGATGAAAAAGCACCTATATGGGTACTTGAAAGCTCCTCTTATACCCTTCACCATACATATAAAGCTTCGCCAAACATCTATATTTTATTGCCCATTACCCCAGACCATTTAGATTGGCATGGGACAGCTGAGGCATATGAAGCAGATAAACTTAGACCTCTTTTGACGATGAAAGAAGGAGAATTGGCTCTTGTGCCTAAAGGACTTACTCTTCCTAAAACAGATGCCTATATTGTGGAGTATGATACCAATGAAGAGATTGCAACCTATTTTAATTTAGATAGCTCAAAACTACACTTTAAAGCAGCTTTTTTACAAGATGCTCTTTTGGCGTTGGCGGTAAGTAAAGTGCTTTTTGATGAAGCAGACTATGCACTTATGAATCAATTTAAAAAAGATGCACACAGACAAGAAGAGCTCAAAGATGCTCTAGGAAGAATATGGGTAAATGATTCTAAAGCAACCAATTTAGATGCAACCATTCAAGCCATTCAAGCCTATGCAGATAAACCTATACATCTGATACTTGGAGGAGATGATAAAGGTGTTGATATGGAAGACCTTTTTAAACGCATCCAAACGCTCAATATTACACTCTATACGGTAGGATCAAACAATCAAAAGCTTTTAGCCTTGGCAAATCAATACCACATAGATGCTGTTGAATCGCTAACGCTGTCACAAGCTGTAAAACAAATACATCATGTACTTACCTTAGAGGATATTGCACTGCTTTCTCCAGCAGCATCAAGCCTTGATCAGTTCAAATCATACAAGGAAAGAGGTGAACTCTTTATCCAATGGATAAAAGCTTTAAAAAAATAAAAAAGTCATCATTTATTTGCCTTTCTTTTAAGTTTAAGGCGTTATAATTCTATCCTCATTAACAAATATAGCGTACAATGGCTCGGTAGCTCAGGGGTAGAGCAAAGGATTGAAAATCCTTGTGTCGACAGTTCGATTCTGTCTCGAGCCACCATTATTTCTTTAGATATCTCCCAAAACTACTTTTATTTTGTATAAATAAACTTCAACTAATATATTTGTATTTGACATATCAAAAAATGTTGTCGGAAAATGGATAGACAGAAAAAATCTGTTAGATTATAATCGTCCTTGCATAAGTTAAATATTATGTACATTTTAATTTTAAAGGGGACAAGCATGTCAAAAGTAACAAAGATATTCGCAATCGCTAGTATGATAGCTAGTTTAATGATTTTAGGATTTACTGGCTGTACATCGACAAAAGATATTAACGTCGAACAAGCAACAAGTAAAAAAGTCGATATGAAAGGATATAAAACTTACGCACCACTCCTAGCAGGAGGTATGTTAATAGATTCTAAAGGTACTTGGGTGCCAAGAAATATGGACTTAGATGCAGAAATTCAGTATATGACAAAAAAAGAGCTTGACAAAAGAGGTAAAAAACAAGTTTTAACAAATCCTGATTTTTATGTCACATATGTTGTAGGTGTTGATATGGATACTGTAGAAGAAAAAGTAAGTAAAAAAGATCAAGTAACACTCTCTAATGTACCTTCAGCTGCACTTGCTCTTATATTTATAGATGCACAGACCAATGAAGTAATTTGGATGGCAGAAGCAGATGGTGAACTAAAACAAAATTTAAGTGATAAAAAAGTTAAACAACGTTTAGACCGTACTATCAAAAAAATGTTTAGAGGTTTACGCTAAGCATAAAATATTCACCTAAGGGTGAATATGCATAAAAAGATAAACACAAGTAACAAAATAAAGAACAATAAACTTGGACCACTAAAAACACATAATGGCTAACTTTAAAACATAATTATAATTAAAAAAGGAAAAAAAATGAAATTAAATAAAATGATACTAACCGTTGCAATGGCTTCTTTACTTACACCCAATATCTATGCTACAGAAGAGATAGATGTTGCTGTGGTAAAAGACAATAACAATACTGTAGTAGGAGGCATTGCAGTAGCACGAGAAGTTAATGCTACAGATACTACTACAAAAACAGCTCCTGTTGTGGGAAGTGCTATTGTTGATGTAGCAGTCACAGAAGTTTATGCTACAGGATATAGAGCCTCTAAAATACTTCACTCACATGTTTACAACAAAAAAGGTGAACGTATTGGTAAAATTGATGACTTTATTATAGGAAGTGAAAAAGATGTCACTTTTGCTATCATTGCTGTAGGTGGATTCTTAGGTTTAGGAGAAAAATTAGTAGCAGTTCCTGCTGTACTTCTTGAAAAAAAT
>QNZW01000226.1 GCA_003978375.1 Sulfurovum sp. | reverse complement strand
TGTTTTTAAAGATATAGATATAGAGAGTTTTCTCTTTGAGAATAAAAATTATCTCTCTTGTCTTCTTGAAGAGTTTGAACAGTATGAAATGAAACAAGCCATACGTAAAGCCAAAGTAGGCATGGAAGAAGTAGATTGTGAACGTGAGTATGTTGCATCCCCCAAATCTACATTGCACTTTGAAGCGATTACGTTAGATACAAAAGAAAAGTTAGATGACATTGTAAATAACATAGACAAAGATGCTATTGTAGCGTTTGATACAGAGACCACCGGATTAGACACTAAAGTAGCAAAAATAGTAGGTTTTTCTTTTTGTTACGATGCCGATACTTCTTATTATGTCCCTATAGGGCATAGTTATTTGGGTGTGCCAAATCAGATAAAGATAGAAGATGCTTTAGAGGCTATTAAAAAATTGTTTACCCACCATATTGTAGGACAAAATATTAAGTTTGACTTGTCACTACTTGCCAATGGTTATGATATAAAACCTATACTCCCTTTTGCTGATACAATGCTTATGGCATGGTTGAGTAACCCTGGAAGCAAAATAGGGTTAGATACCCTTGCAAAAAAGTTTTTTAAATATGAGATGAAACCTTTTAAAGAAATGGTTAAAAAAGGGGAAGATTTTTCAGCTGTTGCTATAGAAGATGCTACCTTCTATGCAGCAGAAGATGCTTGGATGACCTATTTATTGTATGGGGCACTCAAAAAGAAGATGGAACTTTCTTCTCTTACACCTTTGCTTAAAGAGGCAAAGAACGTAGAATATCCATTTATGTTGGTGCTGATGCGTATGGAGCGTTTAGGTATCAAAATAAATCCAGATAAATTATATGCCTTACAAAAAAGTCTCAGCGAAGATTTACAGACTTTAACCCAAGAGATATATACACTTTCTGGCAGTGAGTTTAATATCAAATCTACACAACAGCTAGGTGTGGTACTTTTTCAACAGTTAGGACTAAAAGGTGGTAAAAAAACAAAGACTGGGTATAGCACCAATGAATCTGTACTCAATACACTTAAAAGTGAGCATGAGATTATCCCTAAGATACTTGAATATCGTGAATACCAAAAGATACTCTCTACCTACGTAGATCCACTGCTAAAGTTATCAAAAGCAGATAAAGCTTCTCGTATTTATACCTCTTTTTCTCAAACAGGTACAGCCACAGGACGCTTAAGCTCACGTGATCCAAACTTACAAAATATTCCTGTACGATCTAAGTTAGGACGTTCTGTACGTGAAGCATTTGTTGCAAGAGAGGGGTATAAGCTTGTTTCTATTGATTATTCTCAAATAGAACTACGGCTTTTAGCACATTTCTCACAAGATGCTGCCTTGCTTGATGCATTTAAAGAAGGTACTGACATTCACTTAGCAACTTCAATACGGCTATTTGGTGAAGAAAAAGCACAAGAAAAAAGAAGTTTTGCCAAGTCTATTAACTTTGGTCTCTTATATGGTATGGGACCTAAAAAACTCTCTGATGAGTTAGGTATAAGCTCTGGTGAAGCCAAAGAAATTATTGCAAACTATTTTGCTTCATTTCCTACAGTAAAACGTTACTTAGAGAACATACAAGAGCGTGTAAAAATAGATGGTTATGTTGAGACACTTCTTAAACGCAGACGTTTTTTTGACTATGATGCTGCCAATGGTATGCAACGTGCCGCATTTATGCGAGAATCTGTCAATACGGTCTTTCAAGGAAGTGCAGCAGATTTGATAAAACTCTCTATGAACCAAATAGATATGATGATACAAGAGGAAAACTTAGAAGCGTATATGCTCTTACAAATTCATGATGAACTTATCTTTGAGATAAAAGAATCAAAAGTAGAAGCATTAAGTAAACGTTTTATGTATACTATGGAAAATGTATATGAACTTGATGTACCATTGGAATGTTCCGTGAGCGTAGGTGATAGTTGGGGTGAATTGAAGTAATTTAAAGTATCACAAAGAATCCACTATGGGTATCTAAGGTTATTAGAGGTGTATTTGTATAATAAAATATTATAACATTTGCTATAAAGTATAATTTTTTGATATAATATAGTTTAATTAAATAACAAGAAGGACAATTATGCCAAAAAAAGAAGAAGAAGTGATTATTGAATCTACAGAAGAGAAAGATACAATGAGTAGCAGAGTAGATAAATGTGTATCATTTTTTGCACCTATTACAGAAAAAGTAAGAGATATCGTACTTGGTTTTGGTGAAATTATTGTAACAATATCTGTGATTATAGGTTTGATTACAGCTATTATAGGTGGAATTTCAGATATGTTTAATGTAAGCTTTTTTGCAGGTATTAGTACAATGTTTTCTGATATTGTAAATGTTATTATGGGAGCATTGGTTATCTTTTTACTTTTTGCTATCTATAGAAACGGTGAACCTAAATCTAAAAAATAGATACAGTACTTTTATAAAGAAGAGGTCAATATCCTCTTCTGTTCTTATTTTCTTTATCTCATGAATTTAGTATATTTTAAGAGGTATATATCAAAAATATCTCAAATTATTATTTTAAAAAAAATCATACTTCCCCGCATCTATTTGTAACTTTAGCTCTTCCATACTCTCTTGCATCGCAGTATAAATTAATATGGCAGATTTTCTATCATCATTTTCAGGAATGTCCATATCGAAGATACGCATATTTTCTTCTAAAATTTGTTTGATTTCCTGTTTGATTTTTGTTTTGTACTTTTGTAGTTCTTCTTCTTGAGGTTTGTTATGCATAGATTAATCCCTTTATAAATAAATTCATTTTAACACGTAATTGTTGATAGCATCCTTTTTGATGTAAACAATTTTATAAACAGTAGCCGTACTTATACAACCAAATCATAACCAAAATTACGCTAAAATCGCGACAATATTATTGTAAAGGCTAAATAATGGCAAAAAAAACAATCAAAAAAGCAGTATTGGCTTACTCAGGTGGGCTTGATACGAGTATTATTTTAAAATGGCTTCAAGATGAATATCAGTGTGAAGTAGTGACATTTACTGCTGATTTGGGACAAGGTGAAGAGGTTGAACCTGCGCGTCAAAAAGCGTTGGATATGGGGATTAAAGAAGAGAATATTTTCATTTTAGACCTCCGAGAAGAGTTTGTAAAAGATTTTGTATTTCCAATGTTTAGAGCCAATGCCATTTATGAGGGTGAGTACTTGCTTGGTACGTCTATCGCGCGTCCACTCATCTCTAAAAAACAGATAGAAATAGCTCATGAGACTGGAGCTGATGCAGTGAGTCATGGAGCAACAGGCAAAGGGAATGATCAAGTACGATTTGAACTGGGATATTTGGCACTCGATCCCGATATTGCTGTGATTGCTCCTTGGAGAGAATGGGATCTAAATTCACGTAGCAAATTACTCTCGTATGCCAAAA
>QNZW01000180.1 GCA_003978375.1 Sulfurovum sp. | reverse complement strand
CAATAGAGAATTTAAAGCACTGAAGCAAGTCGAGATAGGCAATACCATTATACTTGTAGCTGCATGGGTTGGCAAACCAAGACTGATTGATAATCTTTGGATTTAAAACATATCAAGATTATCAAAAAGCTCGTGAGGTGATTTCTTTTTAGGGGGTTTTATTTTCGGTTTAGGTTTGGACCTTGGCATAGGTCTTTTTTTCTTTTTAAAGAGTGTTTTGATGGATTTCTTTTTTTGTATTTTTTTAGACACTTTTTTTGTATTTTTTTCTGTGTGTGATGCACTAGTCTCTGCTGTCTTTTTCTCTTCATTTGATTCATATAGTGCAGTATTTTTCTCTTTTTTGGCTTCTTTTGGGTCAGGTATAAGGTAGCCTTGTTGTACAAGTATTTTGACAATATTTTTAAACGTAGGCACAGCAGATTCTGAAGCAAAGTATTTGTATTTTTTCTTTGCACGTATCACCAATACGCCAATCGTATATTTGTGTGTATGTTTATCGTTTGCAAATCCGTAAAAACTGCTATGGTACTCACGTACATAATGTTTGTTTTTTACAATATGCGCAGTACCCGTTTTCCCACCTATCTCCAAACCAGCGTATTGTGCTTTTACACCTGTACCTTTTTGTACAACTTTTCGTAAAATTTTATGTATTTCTCTTGCTGTTCTTCTACTTATTGCACGCATATTGCTTATTTTGGGTTCTAAGGTATAGCGATTGCCTTTGTCATCTTCCAAATAAGAGACAATGCGAGGGGTTACTGCGATACCATGGTTGTTAAAGGCAGAATAGGCTTTAAAAAGTTGTGCAAATGTGGCAACCATACCATAACCATAAGAAGTGTTGGCACGATGCAATTTATGATTTAGGAGGTGTATGGGTTTAAGTTGGCCTGGCAAATCACGAGAGAGGTCAAGTCCAGAAGGTTTTGCTATGCCAAATTTAAGAAAGCCGTCTCTAAATTGTTTACCTGACAGTCGCCATGAAATTTGAGAAATACCCACATTGGAAGAGTGCACAATAATGTCTGTAGCAGTAAGAGAATCAAATTTTTCATCATCTGTAATGGTGCGTCTTTTACCTATTTTTAACTTTCCATTGTAGGTGTTGAACCATGTTTGGGGTGTGACTTTGTGATGGTCTAGAGCAACAGCCAAAGTAAGGGGTTTAATCACAGAGCCAGGTTCATAAGGATATTCTGAAAATTTAGGATTGAGTGCAGCGATATCTTTTTGTTTAATGTGTGAGGGGTCATAACGCTCTGTACTCGCCAATGCTAGTACTTTTCCTGTATTGCTTTCCATGACACCAACTAAGATTTCATCTGCATCGATACTGTTTTTCATGTTGTCTATCATCAATTCAATTCTACGCTGAAACGCCAAAGAGATATTTAAATGCAAATCAAGTCCATCTACACGGTTTAGATTGATGCTGTTTTTGTCATGGATCACTGCACCTAGTACATCTCTTTTTCCTTTAAAATAACCATCTTTTTTTGAGGTAATATATGCGTCATAATAGCGTTCAAGTCCTTTTTTTCCTTTGGGTCTTGTATAATGTCCATCACTTTGTTTCCCTACATAACCAAGGGTAGGGCTCAGTACATCATGCAGAGGAAAACGTCTGCTTTCTCCATTTTCTATAATATCTAGTCCATAAAGCACATTAATCCCAGAACGCGTTTTAATAGAACGAAATACCCCTAGCCTTCGTAGTTTTAAAGCAAGTGCTTTAAGTTGCATCGCTGTACTTGTGTGGATTGTTTTTGAGAGGACAATATTGCCTTGGATTTGTTTGCCCTTGCGATTTATAAATTTTTTACGTATTTTCTCTTCAGGAATACCACTATAAATAGAAAAAAGTTTGGTAAAAACCTCTTTTTCTTTAGGCTTGATACTTGCCCCTCGTATGACTGCTTGATAGGTTTTTTGAGAATTAGAGAGAATATAATCATCTGCAGAGACAATGGCTCCACGAAAAGAACGATCATGCAAAATTTTGTTGTGACTAGGGATTCTTCTTGTAGAAGTAATTGTTTTCAATATAGAAGACAAAAATATAGCCATAGCCACAATTAGAAGAAGAAAAAGAACAGTAATTTTATTTTTTCTTTGGTGTATGGACCTGTTTTGTTTTTCTCTTTGCATATTTTCCTCATAAATTGTCTGTAATTTTATCGAAGTTATCTATTAAATTTGATAAAATACTAATTAAAAAAATGAGAATACAAAAATGATAGATAAACCACTTTTGGCTGCGGTTATGATACTTTTAACACTGTCTTTGGTGATGAGCTATTCTCTCTCTACGTATACAGTCGTACATTTTTCTTATGATGATTTTCATTTTTTCTTACGACAAAGTCTTGCTGTTTTGGTAGGATTTATAAGTATGATTATTTTAAGTAAACTCAATCCAGATAAATGGTTCGCAAGGATAGGTTTGTTACTCTTCTTTTCTTTTTTTCTGCTGATGATAATGATGCAATTTATGCCTTCTTCCTTGGTAGATGCAGTAGGTGGAGCGAAACGTTGGATACACATTGGTCCGATATCTTTGGCACCTGTAGAATTTTTTAAAGTAGGATTTGTCTTTTTTTTGGCATGGAGTTTTGCACGTAAATTATTAGACAAAAACAGTATGGGAATTTTAGAAGAGTTACGTACCTTTGCCCCGTATCTCTTAGTCTTTTTTGTAGCAGTCGTGCTTATTGCAGTCTTTCAAAAAGATTTGGGGCAGGTGGTGGTGTTGGGTGCAACGCTGATGATTCTTTTTTTGTTTGTGGGCTCTTCATTGAAATTTTTCTTTTTATTGCTCTCTAGCGTGTTTATAGCATTTATAGGACTTATCTTTTTTGCTCCACATCGTATGGCACGAATAAAAAGCTGGTGGAGTACAGTACAAGACAGTATTCTCTCCGTGCTTCCTTTTGAATCTATGCAAAATTTACGTGTAGAAGCAGGAAGAGAGCCTTATCAAATCTCTAACTCTCTTAATGCCATACACAATGGTGGCTTTTTTGGGTCAGGTTTAGGAAATGGACAGTTTAAACTAGGGTATTTAAGTGAAGTACATACGGATTTTATATTGGCAGGGATTACAGAAGAATTAGGTTTTTTTGGTTTGACAATCATTACATTTATGATGATTTTTATCATATTTCGTATTTTTAAAATTGCCTCTAAAGTGCAAAATCCTATGTATTATCTTTTTTCTATAGGTGTGGGATTACTCATAGCATTTGCTTTTATATTGAACGCATATGGCATTTCGGGTATTACACCTATTAAGGGGATTGCTGTACCCTTTCTGAGCTATGGAGGTTCACATATTTTAGCAGCTTGTATTGCCATAGGAATGGTATTGATGATCTCTAAAAAAGTACCAAGAGATATACATGGCAATATGATATAAAACCCTCTGATTAGC
>QNZW01000136.1 GCA_003978375.1 Sulfurovum sp. | reverse complement strand
TGGTGTGCAGTTAGGTGCATTTTCAGAACTTCTTGGTGCACAAAAATATAAATATCTTTATGCACAAAAATATAGCCAATATCAAACAGTCATTAAAAAAGTCCATACAAAAGAAGGTTGGCCATTGTATCGTGTTTGGATGATTGGATTTAAATCCGAAGAAGCAGCCAACGCATTTAAAGTAAAAATGCATGGTGCCAGATATACCTAAAGAAAATGAGTAGGATAGATAAGATGATAGAAGTAACAAGAGAAACCAAAGAGACACAAATTACAGTAAAATTAAATATATATGGTACAGGAAAAGCAAATATTCATACAGGAGTGGGTTTTTATGATCATATGTTAGAAGCATTTACCAAACACGCACACATTGATATGGAAGTCATCTGTACGGGTGATACGCATATAGATGATCATCATACTGTAGAAGATGTAGGTATTGTGATTGGACAGGCATTTCATCAGGCTATCTATCCAGTACAAAGTATCGAGCGTTTTGGTAATGCTACAGTGGTAATGGATGAGGCATCTGTGACATGTGATTTAGATATTTCAAATCGTGGATATTTGGTTTTTGAGCTTCCTATTGGTGGAAAAGTAGGGGAATTTGATGTAGAATTGGTGGAAGAGTTTTTTAAGGCATTTACTTTTAATGTACCTTTGACACTACATCTTATTTATCAACGTGGTAAAAATAAACATCATATTATAGAAGCAGCATTTAAAGCTTTGGCTGTAGCACTTAGACGAGCAATAAGTATTAATGACAAGGCAGGTATCCCAAGTACCAAAGGTGTACTATGAATATAGAATTGATTGTTTTAGATGTAGATGGTACGATGACAGATAGCCGTATTACCTATAGTGAAAATGGAGATGAGATAAAGGCATTTAATGTCAAAGATGGCTTAGGTATCGCTTCTTGGCGGAAACTTGGTAAGCAAGTTGCTATTATTACAGGCAGAAGCTCTAAAATAGTAGCACGTCGTGCAAAAGAGTTAAATATAGAACATTTTTATCAAGGTGTAGACAATAAAAAAGAAATCTTAGAAAAGCTTTTAGAAAGATTAGAGTTGAAGATGGAGAATGTGGCAGCTATTGGAGATGATTTAAATGACTTAAGTATGTTAAAATCAGTACAACTCTCCTTTGTACCTAGAGATGCTAGTGCATATGTAGACAAAATTGCTACGGTGATACTTTCAAAAAAAGGTGGAGATGGAGCGGTGAGAGAAATGATTGAGTATCTCATAAAAAAAGAAGGTTTAGAGAAGAAGTATTTGGCATTATGGGCATAAGATTAGAATTTGTTCTTATTATATTGATTGTGATGACTATTGTTTTAACTACCATGGTAGAATTGACAGACCCTAAGGCTACAAACATAGAACATTATAAAGAGTTGGAATTTCACAATACAACATTTATTGATGTGGACAATAAGCAGATGCAAGCAAAACTTTATACAACGTATGGTCTACGAAAAGAGGGTGTGTTAAGCTTGGATAAACTACGATATCATACAAAAAATATCAAATTGTTACTTGCAGATAAAGGAACCTATAAAGAAGATATTTTATATTTGGATGGTAATGTTAGTTTACAAGAAAAAGAAGGTTTTTTATATATTACAGATCATGCAAATTATCATCAAGACACACATATGTTGCATATAACTTCAGACTTTGTTGCTATGATGAATAAAAATATTATCAAAGGAAAAACACTATCGTATAACACTTTGCAAAAAGAGGGAAATGCCACAAAAATTGATGCGGTTATTTATACAAGTGAAAAGTAATATAATGATATAATCCTCCTATTCTATTAATAATAAAGGTTTTTTATGCACGTATTAAAAATAATGAAGATAATATTTTTTTTCGTTGTGGGTTCTTCTTTGATTCTTTTTGCTGAAAAAGTAGAAATTACCTCTGATTCTATGAATGCACAAGATATGAAAAAAGAGGTACATTTTATTGGAAATGTAAAAATAAAACAGTCAGAAAATTGGTTACATGCTAACAAAGTGATTGTCTATTTTAATGAAAACAATGAAACAAAAAAATATGAGGCTATTGGTAAAGTCACATTTGAATTTAAAAAACAGAAAAGTTTCTATAAAGGTGCTGCCAATAAAGTCATCTATTTTCCAAATAAATCAGAGTATATTCTCATAGGAAAAGCTGTGATAGATGATAAAATAAATAAGCGTCATGTCAATGGTGATAAGATTGTTTTTGATATGGCTACAGGAAATGCAAAAGTAAAAGGAAATAGAAAAAAACCTGTAAAATTTATATTTGACATGGACAATTCAAAGTGAGTACACCGCGTGTGGTAGAAGCAGATTTTATAAAATCTGCACAAAGTATTGCAGATTCTTTAGATGAAAATATGAGTGAAGTGGTGTTTTTAGGACGATCAAATGTCGGAAAAAGTTCAACACTCAATTCGCTTACAAAACGTAAAAATTTAGCAAAGTCTTCAGCCACACCAGGGAAGACGCAATTGATTAATTTTTTTGAAACACGGTATTTGTATCATACACAAAGTTATCCTGTACGTTTTGTAGATTTACCAGGATTTGGATATGCAAAAGTTTCAAAATCACTCAAAGAGATATGGCAAAAAAATTTGGTAGAGTTTATTCATCAGCGTATCTCTATTCGTCTTTTTGTGCATCTTCGAGATGCTAGGCACCCTCATGCTAAGATAGATGATGATGTTCAAGCGTATATTTCTGAATTTATACGTCCTGATCAGACCTACTTAACAGTATTTACCAAAATAGACAAGTTAAATCAGAAAGAACGCACAAAGCTCAAAAAAGAATTTCCAGGTGCCATCATGGTATCAAACCTTAAAAAAAATGGTCATGATAGCGTACATGATGAAATATTTCGTGTTATTTTTGGTATCGATAGTCAAGAAAAAGAGATGGAGAAAAATTAAGTGATAACCCTTGAAAAAGCGAAATTAAATGATATTCCTGCGATGCAAACGTTGGTAGTCTCTGAAGTGAAAGAAGGTATTATTTTAGACCGAACAGAAGATGAAATAGCAACGAATATACGTTCTTATGTCTTGGCAAAAATAAATCATAAAATAGTAGGATATGCAGCACTGCACATCCACTCAAAAAGAGTAGCAGAAATTAGAAGTCTTATTGTAGATACAGAGTATAGGGGTAAAAAAATTGGACAAAATATGGTTGAATTTTTGCTAGATGAAGCAAAATCTTTAGAGGTTAAAGAAGATATATTGGTACTTACCTATTTGCCACAGTTTTTTGAAAAATTAGGTTTCAAAGAGATTAATAAAGAGAATATCCCAGAACATAAGATTTGGGCAGATTGTATTAAGTGTATTCATTTTCCTATATGTAATGAAGTTGCTTTAGTCTATAAGATTGTTTAGGATGAATGTAATGAGTAATAGAATGTT
>QNZW01000026.1 GCA_003978375.1 Sulfurovum sp. | reverse complement strand
CATACAAAAACATATAGACACCTAGTTCTAAAATATTCACAATAACCGTGCCCACTGCTGCACCCATTACACCAAATTCAGGAAAGCCCCAGTTACCAAATATGAACAGGTAATTTAAAAGCACATTGAGCATAATGGAAACTATTTTTACATACATGGGTGTCTTGGTGTCTCCTGCGGCATTAAGTGCGGTAACAAATACAAGCTTCACAAAGACAAAAGGGAGCATAATCGTGAGCATCTGCACATAGTTTTCACCCAAATGCACTACCTCTTTGGCTGTGCCAAACCATACATATACATGGGATGCAAGCACATACCATAACAGCATCGTAGGCAAAGAGAGTACCCATGCAAAACGCAATAAAGTAGCCAAGCTCACCGAGGCACGTTTCATTTGTCTTGCACCTACAAAACGAGAAAGCAATGCAGAAGTCCCAACCTGTAGTAGTGTCAAAACAGCAAAAACAAACATCAATGACTGCAACCCAAGCCCCACTGCGGCCACCGCAAAAGCAGAAATGCGCCCCACCATGATAAGATCCGTAATCACCTGTAACATATCAAGAAGCGAGTTAATCGCAGCTGGTATGGCAAGAGTAAGTATTTTTTGATGTTTTAAAGGAAGTCGTTTAAATAACATATCTTATTTTAATACCATACGAATGGCCTCTATGAGTGCCTCTTTTTCTATACTACGTATTTTTATATCGTATGCATCAAAAGTGAGCCCTTTTTTAGAGATTTTTTTTTGCAAGAGTATCTCTCCTCCATCAAGCTGTGAACTTACAAAATGCACAGAGACACCACCCTCGCCAAATGTATCTGCATAAGATTTTTCTATCGCATGAAGCCCCTTGTGTCTAGGAAGTAAAGAGGGATGAAGGTTAATGGCTTGAATCTTGTCTGTAAACACAGGGGTTAAAATACGCATAAATCCTGCAAGGACTGTTAAATCAGGAGTATAACGCTCTAACATCTCAACCACCACAGCATCATACGCTTCTCGCGAATCAAAATTTTTGGGCTCAATCACACCATAGGCAATATTATACTCTTGTGCAATCTTTATGCCCTCTGCTTTTGGATTATTGCTCAAAGCAAAGACTATGTCATACTCTTTTTTATGTAAAGTCTTAACAATATGGGCAAAGTTAGTTCCTTTACCACTAAACAATACAGCAATTTTTTTACGCTTATTCATTGTCATAAACCCATTAAATTTTTATTTTTATTGTGCATGAATTTTACTCTAAATTTTTCATATAAAGCTTGATATACTTACAACTCATCGCCTGTTTTAATAATATCCAAACCAAAACGTTCTCTTAATTTTTGTATTTCAAAGCTAAATTGACGATGCGTTACATCATCATCAAATTCTAAAAGAGAGAGTGTCTTTTTTTGAATCGCACTAAAATTTGAAACATTTATGCTTATTTTCACGGCCCCTCTTTTGAGCTTTATGCTATCATACATTTGTGAGAGTGTGGCCTTAAACAACTTCTCTGAAAAGAGTCTATCTACAGTCATACTTTGTTTCTGCTTTACGCCATACTCATAATTGATTTTCAAATAATATGTCGTAGGATTTACCTCTATGGCCATCACCATATAGACAATATGTCTAGCCATAATCATAATACGTCTTCTTATCTCATCTACATCATCTATGGCATCAAATGTACGGCTTATACCTATAGATTTGCGTTCAGACCTCTCTTCTATGACTTCATTGTCTATACCCGTTACACGGTTATATATCTGAATACCAGGTTTTTTCCAAGCATAAAGCAATCTCTTGTGGCGTTTGATATCTCCAAGGGTTTTAATATAATGCTGCGCCAATCTCTCTTGAAAACTTTTACCAATACCAGGAAATGCCTTAATAGGAATATTTTCTATATATGCATCTATATCTTTCACCTCATATACACCATAAGGTTTGGCTGATTCAGTCGCCAATTTGGCTATCCACTTTGCTTTTGAGATACCTATAGAGACAGGAATATCAAAATGTTTTAGCAATTTAGCCTGTAACATTTTTGCAAATGCTACCACCTCATCGTCACGCTTCCATCCACTTACATCACAAAAAAATTCATCAATACTGTACTGCTCTACTAAAGGAATATGTGCCAACATAAATTGATGTATTTTATGTGAGAGTTTATGATATAGAGGATAGTTTGAAGGCACCACAACCATCTGTGGACAAAGCTGCAAGGCTTGGGCTATTGGCATAGCCGTCTTGACCCCAAAGGATCTAGCTTCATAACTAGCAGTGGTAACAATACCTCGTATTTTTTGACGTCCTTTTATGTTATCTACAAAATAGTTTTGGAATGTTTTTTTCTTATCACTATAAAATACAGGCGTAACAAATGCTCCACTGTTCTCATTCATCACTCTTATATTGGTACGTTTTTTATTAAAAATCTCGAGGTTACTACGACTGCCCACACACATGGGTATGCCCTTAAGTGTTTTATCAACGCTACGTTCTGCTGAAGCAAAAAAACTATCTATATCTATATGAAGAAACATAATACAAGTATACTATGAAAAAAAGAAAAAATTTAAATATATTTCAAATTGTCATATTTTATTTTCTAGTTTACTTACCTCATCAATAATATCCGTAGGCAACATCGCATAACTTGCACCTTTGAATTTATTTGCAGCCATCACCAAAGCCAATGAGCCTTGTATAGCAGCATGTATTCCTGTGTAGCCTTGTGCAAGTAAAGCAACGATAAGTCCTGAAAGTACATCCCCACTGCCTCCTTTAGAAAGCTTGGAACATCCTAAAGGATTGATATAAAGTTGTTCTTCTTGCACGATGAGAGTATTGGCTCCTTTGAGCACAAGAGTGACATGTGGGTACTTGGCATTAAACATGCGTACCATCTCAAAACGTCTGCTTTGTATCTCTTCTACACTCAACGCTTCGCTTGTGAGAATCTTCCATAGAGTGGCAAACTCTTTGGGGTGCGGGGTGATGACTATCTCTCTATTTTTTTGTTCTAGTACAGACAACAGTGCTTTGCTTACAAAGGCATCAGCATCCAACACTATAGGAAGATGGGAGTGCAATACGTACTTTTCTAAAAACGCACTATCAAAATGCCCTCCCAGTCCCATACCTATGGCAAGGGCAGTAGCATTGTCTGGTACAACGGTATCTTGCATAAGATAAGGAGGTGGCATAATATTTTCATGCACCACCAAAGTGCTAAGCCCTGCCCCAAAACTAGCACACGCCATCCCTGCGATGATACCTGCACCCTCTTTCTGCCCACAAAAAATGGCTGCGTGTCCGAAGTTTCCTTTGTGGGTATTTTGTTTTGTACGTGTGGGGAGTTTCATATCACTTTCTTCTAGCACATAGGTCTGCGTAATATCTTCATACAAAGAAGAAGAGATACCCAAATCTACACACACTATCTTGCCTACTGCATCTTTATT
>QNZW01000004.1 GCA_003978375.1 Sulfurovum sp. | reverse complement strand
ATTCTCATACAAAAGTGTTTCAATTTCTGCTTTTACTTTATCCACTTAGTAACTCCTAAACTATTAGTGTTATAATAGCGAAAATAACTAATGATGGATGCCCAAAAATGGATATAATAGAAAAAGTACGTAAAAGAGAAAGGCTTACTAAGAAAGAGGGTGAGGCACTTTATGACTTAGATTTGTATACGTTGGGTGAATTAGCCGATGAGATACGCACTGAAAAATTTGGTAAAAAATCGTACTTTAACATAAATAGACATATCAATCCTACCAATGTCTGTGCAGATATTTGTAAATTTTGTGCCTATAGTGCCAGTAGAAAGAACCCCAATCAATACACCATGAGCCATGAACAAATCCTTGAAATAGTAGACAACTCAGTAAAAAATGCTACCAAAGAGATGCATATCGTCTCTGCACATAACCCAAATGATGGTGTAGCGTGGTATATGGGAGCTTTTAGAAAAATAAAAGACAAATATCCAAATTTGCATATTAAGGCAATGACAGCAGCAGAAGTGGATTTTCTTTCTCGTGAGTATGGACATAGTTATGATGAAATCTTAGATATGATGATAGAAAATGGTGTAGACTCTATGCCAGGGGGTGGCGCAGAAATTTTTGATGAAAAAGTTCGAGAGTACTTATGCAAAGGCAAAGTCACATCAAAACAGTGGCTTACTATCCATCAAAAATGGCATGAAAGAGGTAAAGAGTCAAATGCGACGATGCTCTTTGGACATGTGGAAACACGTGCACATCGTATAGACCATATGCTACGTTTGCGAGATTTGCAAGACAAAACAGGTGGATTTAATGCATTTATTCCTCTTGTGTACCAAAGAGACAATAATTTTTTAAAGGTTACAGAGTATCCTTCAGGTCAGGAGATACTCAAAACCTATGCCATTGCACGTATTTTACTTGATAATATTCCACATATAAAAGCCTACTGGGCAACATCGACGATTAACCTTGCTCTGATTGCCCAAGAGTTTGGCTGTGATGACCTTGATGGTACCATAGAAAAAGAGTCTATTCAATCTGCTGCAGGAGCTTCAAGTGCCAAAGGAATGCATCTTGAAGATTTTGTAGGTTTGATTAAAAATTCTGGTTTTATTCCTGTAGAACGTGACAGTTTGTATAATGAGTTAAAAGTCTATGCGTAAGCAAGAGTCATGACAAAAAATATTCAGTTAGAATCTTCATGGTTAGAGGTGCTAAAAGAGGAGTTTGACAAACCTTATATGCAAAACCTAAAGCAGTTTTTAATCACTGAAAAAAAAGCACATAAACAGATACTCCCAGAGGCTTCTTTGTGGTTTAATGCACTGAACTCAACCCCATTACATAAAGTCAAAGTAGTTATTTTAGGACAAGACCCTTACCCCACTATAGGACATGCACACGGATTATGTTTTTCTGTATTGCCTTCTGTAAAATCTCTACCCAAATCATTGCTCAATATTAATCAAGAACTTTTTGATGATGTAGGTGTAGACAATACCCATACTGGATACCTGCAACCTTGGGCAGCACAAGGTGTACTGTTGCTGAATGCAGTACTTACAGTTGAAGCAGGCAAAGCTAATGCTCATCAAGGTAGAGGCTGGGAGATATTTACAGATAAAATAATAGAAATAATAAATCAAAAATGTGACAATATTGTTTTTGTACTTTGGGGAAATTATGCACAAAAAAAAGGAGATGTGATAAACAAACAAAAACATTTAGTACTCAAAAGCCCACATCCCTCACCGCTTTCAGCCTACAGAGGATTTTTTGGCAGTAAACCTTTTTCTCAGATAAACAACTATCTTGAAACAAACAAAATTGAGACTATTCAGTGGCAATTATAGAGAATGTGTGTGAGTGATATATGACTTTTATTTTATTTTATAAAAGTCATAAAAATAGATTTCTTTAAGCTTTGATTTAACACAAATGCATTATAATCTCACCCACAAAACAGATGGACAGATGGGAGAGCTGGTTTAATCCGCGCCCCTGCTAAGGGCGTGTAGCCTCACGGTTACCGAGGGTTCGAATCCCTCTCTGTCCGCCACTTCGTTTTTCTCAATAAAATATTATTCAGTTTTTAATGTATATAACTACAGTATCATTAAAATAGTGTTATAGTATGAAAATATTTATAAGGAGAATTAAATCATGTTAAAATTTTCAGAATCTTTTAATTTTCATAGTAATTCAAATGATGAATTGATAATGAAAAAAGCAATGACAACTGTTCAAAATGAAATGCAAAGTAATACAATAGGATATTATAAACTTCCATTAGATTCTTGTACCCATTTAGAAAATATTAAAAATTTAGATACAAATGATATAAAGCAACTAGTTATAATGGGAATTGGTGGATCTTCATTGGGTATAAAAGCTATTGCTTCTATGTTAAGTCCCTATACTAAAAATACAAAAGAGATACTTTTTTTGGAAAACTCAGATCCTATTACAATTACTGATACATTAAAAAAGATAAAAAAAGATGAAGCACTATTTTTTATTATCTCTAAGTCTGGTTCTACTATTGAGACTACTTCAATGTTAAAAACAGTGATTGGATATTGTAAGTTGGAGTTAGAGGGGCAAGATAGTAAGAGGTTAATCGTTATTACAGATAAAGGATCAGTTCTTTCTACTTTTGCACAACATTATAAATTAAAAGAGTTTAATATACCAGATAATGTAGGTGGTAGATTTTCTGTTTTAAGTGCTGTTGGTGTTGTTCCATTAGCATTGGCAGGTTTTGATATGACTGGTGTATTAAAAGGTGCAGAGATTTTTACTAAAAATTTTTTTGATGCTAAAGAAAATCATATTTTACAAAAAGCTGTCTACCTTTATAAAAATGCAAAAAATGAATCTATTAATGTACTTTTTTCATATGCAGACAATCTTGAAAACTTTACTAAATGGTACGTGCAGTTATGGGGAGAATCACTTGGTAAAATAGATATAAACGGCAACAAAGTAGGGCTGACACCTATTGGGCTTACAGGAGCGGTAGATCAGCATTCATTTTTACAACTCATTATAGAAGGTCCTGAAAATAAAAATGTAACTTTTATCAATATAGAAGATTTTCAAGTAGATTTAGACATACCAAATATATCTCTTTATGGTATTGAAAAAACAGATTTTATCAATGGACAAAGTTTTAATACACTTATTAATGCTCAATGTGATGCTACTATGCAAAGTCTTATTGATGAAAATATTAGTACAGACATGATTACATTAGATAAGATAAGTGCAAAGAATATTGGAAAATTAATAGCATATTATGAAATACTTACATCACTTGTAGGTGCAATGTTAGAAGTTGATACATATAATCAACCTGGAGTTGAACTTGGGAAACAGATTTTATATAGAAATTTAGAAAAATAGATATTATACATTATCATTTTTCTTCAATGTCTCTGTAAGATTGTTTTCTTTTTCT
>QNZW01000116.1 GCA_003978375.1 Sulfurovum sp. | reverse complement strand
TACATTTATATGCCTTATTTTAAATATATTTTTAGATTATAGTTAAAGTTGCTTAATTTATATGGTTTTGAAGTTATCTGTCGTCACAGTACCGTTTTAATAGACATTTGTACGCTTCTATGCGTCTGTCTCTTAGAAAAGGCCAAATGTCTCGTACTTCTTTGGTACGTGTATGAGAGATGTTGGCATAAAGAATGGTGTCTTCTTCGCTTTTTGCATGGGCTAAGAGTTCTCCTTGTGTGCCACAAATAAAGCTATGCCCCCAAAACTTTGTCCCTTTCATCACCCCTGAAGCATCGCTTTCAAAACCAACACGGTTACAGC
Source organism: Sulfurovum sp. (assembly GCA_003978375.1). Lineage (GTDB taxonomy): Bacteria > Campylobacterota > Campylobacteria > Campylobacterales > Sulfurovaceae > Sulfurovum. Next base: position 3,154 of record QNZW01000116.1, on the reverse strand, counting down.
TTATCACAGGAATAGCATTGGCAATGGCATGAGAACGTTGTATGGTTATCCATGCATCAAGTTGACGTTGTTTCTCTTCTTTGCTGTCTTCTTCAAACCATCCAATGGCAGTAGGGTAGATAAGTACTTCTGCTCCTTTGAGTGTCATGATACGTGCAGCTTCAGGATACCATTGATCCCAACAGATGAGTATGCCTAGTTTGCCCACAGAGGTTTGAATGGGCTCAAAGCCTAAGTCGCCAGGAGTAAAGTAAAACTTCTCATAAAACCCAGGATCATCAGGAATATGCATTTTACGGTATTTCCCTGCGATAGAGCCATCTTTTTCAAAGACCACTGCTGTGTTATGATACAAACCTGCTGTGCGTTTTTCAAACAAAGAGGTAACAAGTACAATATTGTGTTTTTTGGCTATCTGTGACCAAAAGGCTACATCTTTTTTAAAGCTATTGGCATAGGCAAAAAATTTGGTATCTTCAGATTGACAAAAATACTCAGTTTGATGTAATTCTTGTAAAACAACAAGCGATGCACCATGGTTGGCAGCTGCTTGTATCTGTGTGACTGTATGTGCAATGGTTTCTTCTTTGCTACCATGATAATGTTGCTGAATAAGGGCTACTTGCATCTTTGTTCCTTTTAATAGGCTATTTGCATCGTAGAACAATGTAGGCTACCACCTTGTTCTATGAGTTTTAAACAATTGACAGGAATGATTTCTCTATGGGGAAATAATGCCTCAAAAATTTTATGGACTATTTTATCATGTTTATCACTATAAGTTGGATAGATAAGTGCTTCATTGGTGATAAGAAAATTGGCATAGGTAGCAGGAAGTCTCTGTTTTTTGGTATTGTAAATAGCCTCTGTCATAGGTAGAGCAATGAGCTTGTAGGGCTTACCCTCTAGTGTTGTAAATGTTTTAAGCTGTGTGAGCATTTTTTGTAGGTCATTATAGTGTGCATCTTTGGGGTTGTCACAGCTGACATACACGAGAGTATCTTGCTTGACAAAGCGTACCAAAGTATCGATGTGTGCATCAGTATCATCTCCTATTAGACAACCATTGTCTAACCATAAAATTCTTTTTGCACCTAAATATTTTTTGAGTTTTATCTCTATGTCTGTTTTGCTTAGTCCACCATTTCTATTGGGATTGCATAGACATTGTGTGGTGGTAAGTATAGTCCCTTGTCCGTCACTCTCTATTGACCCACCTTCTAATACAAAATCAATAGATTCTAGAGTGTTAGTGCCTAGATACCCCTTGGTATGTAAATGTTGATTGACACGGTTGTCTAATGCAGATTCAAATTTACCTCCCCAGCCATCAAAAGTAAAATCAAGCAGTGTGATGTGATTGTTTTCTCTAAGAGAGAGACAGCCATAGTCACGTATCCATGTATCATTGGTAGCTATCTCGATAAAGGTCATATTTCTTGTACTGCAAAACAAAGAAGCAATACGTTTTTTATCTTTACAAACAATGTAAACTGCTTGTTTGTAAGCAATGGCTTGTGCAATACGGATAAAAGGAGAAAGTGCTTCATTTAGGCTATCTGCCCAGTCAGTCTCTTCATGGGGAAAACTCATGAGTATGCATCGTTGCTTTTCCCATTCTGCTGGAATGACTTTCATTTTAATCCTTTTGGCTATAATACTTTATGGCATTTATAAAAATAAATAAACAAAATTTCTATCACAATCTTAACCAAATCGTGCTTCAAACTGGCTCAGTTGATAAGATAGCCATTGTACTAAAAGACAATGCATATGGACATGGTTTAGAGCATATAGCCACCTTGGCATCAGAGTTTGGTATTACTTATGCAGTAGTACGAGACCATATTGAAGCAGCACAAATAGAAGCCTATTTCCAAACCATTATTGTGCTTAATGATACAGCACGAAAACACAGCAAATGCACTTATGTCATCAACTCTATAGAAGCGATAAACAATGCTGAAAAAGGTGCAAAAGTAGAACTCAAAATAGACACAGGTATGCACCGAAATGGTATTACAATGCATAGCCTTGAAGATGCTTTAGAGAAGATTGAAAAACAAGGACTCAAACTCGTAGGAGTCATGACACATTATAGAAGTGCCGATGTATTGAGCTCAGAACTTTTTTGGCAACAAAAACAGTTTGAAGAGGTAAAACAAAGGGTCAAAAAAGCAGGATACACCACAGTACGATTTCATTCATATAACTCTGCTGCTACTTTAAGAACAAAACATTTCAATGAAGACTTAGTGCGTGTTGGCATAGGTGCTTATGGGTACAATGAATTGCCTGATTCCTTTGATAAAATAGCACTCAAGCCAGTCTTGTCACTCTATGCGAAAAAGATCTCTACGCGTACATTAGCCCAAGGGCAATGCGTGGGGTATGGAGGTGATTTTATAGCTCCTAAAACCATGCGTGTATCTACCTATGATTTAGGCTATGGAGATGGCTGGTGTAGAGGAGATAGCAATCAACCCTTTCTCACAGCAGAAAACCTACCTATATTGGGTCGTGTATCGATGGATTCACTCTCACTCGAAAGCGAACAAGAAAAAGTATGCATTATGAATAATGCACAAAATGCCGCAAAACAATGGGGTACGATTTCGTACGAAGTTACCACAGCATTGAGCAAAGACATCCAAAGAGAAATAATCTAACCCTTTTCAAAGTGTTTTTAAAGATTGCCATACTTACAAGCGTTATCGTATGGTACATAAGCACAAATATTACCAAATAAAGATGAAAAACATTCTTTTTGCTATTAACTCTAAATTTTTATTATTGGATAAAGTATCGTCTACTAGAGATTTAAATAAGTTATATTAAGTAAGTTAGATGATGGATTGGTGGAGCATAACTCCACCTTACTATCTCGATAAAGCCCTATTATTAGGTTATGTTTAAAAGATGAACCATAAAATAACTACTCTTCTTTTAATAAACATCAATAAATAGTACTTTTCGGGGTTACTTACTTATTTAAACAGTTGGCTATGTGTGCCTATTCGTTGTAAATAAAGTGTATCCTCTACAATGGTATAAATCATTAGCATATCTCCACCTAAGTGAAACTCTCGAAATCCTTTATATTCTCCCATAAGGCTATGGTCTTTGGCTTCACTTGGTAGAGGTTCATTTTTGA
>QNZW01000097.1 GCA_003978375.1 Sulfurovum sp. | reverse complement strand
GATACAAATTGTGCAGTTGGCATACAACCAATTAGAGAAAATATTGATGCATTTCTTAATGATTCATTGATGTTGGTGACGGCACTTAATCCTCATATTGGGTATGAAAATGCTGCTAAAATTGCTAAAACAGCACATCAAAATGGTACCACTCTCAAAGAAGAAGCCATAGCACTTGGATTGATGAGTGCTGAAGATTTTGATACGTATGTCAAACCTGAAGAAATGATTGCTCCCAAAAAATAAAATTTGGTTTTTTTAAACCAAATTTTTATCTTCTATCTTCTATCTTTTATACCTATTTTACTGTGTAGATATTTAACACATGCTAGAAAATACAACTATCTCTTATAAAATTAATCAAGTATTGTTATCTTTAGTTCTATAATATAAACATTAATGTAAAAAAGGAGTACACATGAATATTCATGAGTATCAAGCAAAACAAATATTCCAAAAGTATGGTGTTCCAACACCTAAAGGTATTATTGCAAATACACCAGATCAAGCTGCAGCCAATGCTGCAGAGCTAGGTGGAGATATTTGGGTAGTGAAAGCTCAAATTCATGCAGGGGGAAGAGGGCTCGGAGGAGGCGTAAAACTCGCAAAATCAATCGATGAAGTTAGAGAATTAGCAACTGAGATTTTAGGGATGACTTTGGTCACGCACCAAACAGGACCTGAGGGTAAACTGGTACAAAAAGTCTATATTGAAGAGGGTGCAGATATAGTAGATGAATTGTATCTTTCTGTGGTACTAGATCGTGCAGCTGAGATGCCAATTATTATGGCATCTACTGAGGGGGGTATGGATATCGAAACAGTAGCCGAAAAAACCCCAGAAAAAATCATCAAAGTAGCAGTTGATCCAGCGTATGGATTTCAACCGTATCATGGAAGAGAACTTGTATTTGGGCTAGGTATTACAGACAAAGCCCAACAAAAAAAATTGATTAATTTTGCGAAAAAACTGTATACACTTTATATGGATAATGATGCAGAGATGATTGAAATTAATCCACTCATCAAAACAGCCGATGGTGACTTTTTGGCGTTAGATGGGAAAATGGGATTTGATGACTCAGCACTGGGGCGTCATCCTGAGATTGAAGATATGAGAGATATTTCTGAAGAAGACCCAGACGAGAGAGAAGCTTCACAATATGGACTTAGTTATATTGCACTTGATGGTGAAATAGGGTGTATGGTAAATGGTGCAGGACTTGCTATGGGTACGATGGATACCATTAACTATATGGGTGGAACACCTGCCAATTTCCTTGATGTAGGTGGTACTGCCAATGCAGAAACTGTGGCAAAAGGATTTGAAATTATTTTGAAAAATCCAAATGTAAAAGCAATTTTTGTCAATATCTTTGGTGGTATTGTAAGATGTGACCGTATTGCAAATGGAATTCTTGAAGCAACTAAACTTGTAGATGTGAATGTACCAGTCATTGTAAGACTTGACGGAACCAATGCACCTGAAGCAGCAGAAATTCTTAAGAATGCAAATATAGCCAATGTTATTACAGCAACAGACCTTGGCGATGGTGCAGCAAAAGCTGTAGCAGCAGCGAAAAGTGCATAAGTTTTTCTCTTGTTTTAGCAAGAGTCTTTCACGCAGAATATAGTAAATAGGAGAGAGTAATTCATGTCAATTTTAATCGATAAAGATACAAAAGTAATCGTTCAAGGGTTTACAGGTGGAGAGGGTACATTTCATGCAGAGCAATGTATGGATTATGGTACCAATATTGTAGGTGGTGTCACGCCTGGAAAAGGTGGTCAAACACATCTAGGAAAACCAGTATTTAATACAGTCAAAGAGGCCATAGATGCAACAGGAGCGACGGTTTCTATGGTTTTTGTTCCTCCTGCATTTGTAGGTGACGCGGTAATGGAAGCAGCGTCAGCAGGTATCGAACTGGCTGTGATTATCACAGAGGGTGCACCTGTACGTGATATGCAAGCAGCCAAAGCATGTGCTGTGAAAAATGGTATGATGACGATTGGGCCAAACTGTCCAGGGATTATTACCGCAGATGAGTGTAAAATTGGTATTATGCCAGGCAATATTTTCAAAAAAGGAAATGTAGGACTTATCTCTAAATCTGGTACGCTTACTTATGAGGGAGCAAACCAAGTAGTCAATGAGGGATATGGTATCACAACAGCTGTTGGTATTGGTGGAGATCCTATTATAGGACTTAGCTACAAGCAGTTGCTACAAATGTTTGAAGATGATCCAGAGACTGAAGCGATTGTGATGATTGGTGAGATAGGTGGTGATCTTGAAATTCAAGCAGCAGCCTACATTAAAGAAAATATTAAAAAACCTGTGGTTGCCTTTATTGCAGGTCAGACAGCACCAGCAGGTAAAAGAATGGGACATGCAGGTGCAATTATTTCTGGAAGTGCTGGTACTGCAAAAGAGAAGATGGATGCCTTGGAAGCAGCCGGTGTAAAAGTGGTTGTCTCTCCAGCAGAGATTGGAAAAGCAGTCAAAGAAGTTTTATCTTAAGATAACATCATGAGGGACTATCCCTCATTTTTTATATATTTATTTTTTCAAAATCATATTTTTAATGCCTATAAAATAAAGAAAAATTTCTTTAAATTTCTTGCTTCATATGGTAACAAATCTACTTATAATAATAACAATTACATCTTATTTATAGCCACTTTAGTGAAACTAAGCTATTCTAATTTTAGTGAATAGTAAATCTCACGCAATAATATTAAAGAAAAGGGGAACCCATGTCAACAATAATGACAGCTCCAGAGAATACGCCAGTATGGGTAGATTCAGCCAGATGTAAAGCATGTGACATTTGTGTAGATGCATGTCCAGCAGGTGTACTTTCTATGAAAGCAGATCCACATTCAACACTTGGCGCAAATATAGAGATTGTAATGCCAAATGCATGTATTGGATGTAATGAGTGTGAACTCTCATGTCCAGATTTTGCTATTTATGTAGCAACAAAAAAAGAGTTTAAATTTGCAAAATTGACAGACTCATCAAAAATAAGACAAGAAGCAATTGCAAATAATGGGTATAGATTACCAGTAGATTATAAGGAGGCTAACTAATGGCAGCAGGTGGAGATAACGTTGTAATTAAAGACGGAAAAAGAGAAGTTGTAATGCCAGGAAACCACCTCGCAGCACAAGCGGCTGTGGATGTAGGATGTAAATTTTTTGGTGGATATCCTATTACACCTTCAACAGAAGTCATGGAGTATATTTCAGATTTACTTCCAGCAGCTGGTGGAACTTGTATCCAAATGGAAGATGAGATTGCAGGTGTTGCAGTGGCAACAGGTGCAGCTATGTCAGGCGTACGTGCTATGACTGCAACATCAGGACCTGGTATTTCACTTAAAGCTGAAAACCTTGGTCTTGCTCAAATGTCAGAAATACCATTGGTGGTTGTAAATGTTATGAGAGGAGGTCCATCAACAGGTCTTCCTACCCGTGTAGCACAAGGTG
>QNZW01000154.1 GCA_003978375.1 Sulfurovum sp. | reverse complement strand
GTGACAAAATAGAAAAAAGATCTGGATGATTTAAAAAAGAGTGGGTGTTGCCGTTGCAGGTAATAGACTGAAGCCATAAAAGTTTAGGTTTATATGGCTTTTTTGGCATCTTATGCCTTCAAAGCATTATAAATATTACGCGAGATATCATCGATATATAATTCTATCTCTTTGGGTAAGACCTCTTCTCCATTGAGAAATACCATACCACCCAAATAACCCATAAACAATCCAAAAGCAGAGAAAAAATCTTGATTACGTAACTCTCCTGAGCCCACGCTATCATCAAAAAAAATCATAATCTCTGTAATAAACCCAGAAACACAAAGCATCCCTTCACAACCATCATTAAATACCTCACGGTTAGAGAGATATACACGTAAAAAATACTCAATCATCTCAGGTTTCTCTTTTGCCATAGTAAAATAGATAGTTACAATTTGATGTATCTTTTCTTCTGCACTCGCTTCAGACATATTGACTTCACGTATCTTCTCTCCCAAAGCTTCAGAAGTATATTTAATAATCTCTTGTGCCAAAATATCTTTAGAAGAAAAATAGTTATATACATTGCCCACTGACATCTGAAGCTTTGTTGCAATATCAGGAATCGTGGTTTTATGAAAACCATTTACAGAAAAGAGCTGTAACGCAGTTTGTAGTATAGACTCTCGTTTTAGTGCTTTTTTATCTGTTATTTTCACTGTGACCCCTCTGTCATATTTCGAATTTATTCTATCATAAAAATCATTTGAACCCTAATTATGTTACACTTCAATGATAAGGACAGAACCATGAAAATTTTACTCGCTCCTAGTGAAACAAAAAAAGAAGGAGGTACACACTCTTTTGATATAGCTTCGCTTCTTTTTGAATCTTTGACACCTGCACGTCAAAATCTCTTGCATCATTATATGAATCTCTTGCAACAAGGCAATATGCAAACCCTTTCTAAACTCTTTGGTCTTAAAAAAGAAGCAGACATCCTTACATATAAAAAAGAGATTATACATGAACCTACTATGAAAGCCATCACACGCTATACAGGGGTAGCTTTTGATTATCTTGGCTATGATACGTTAGATAACCAAGCACAAACCTATGTCGATCATAATGTCATACTGTTTTCCAATTTGTTTGGTCCCATAAAAGCATCAAATTTCATTCCAAATTATAAACTCAAACAGGGTGAATCTATAGACAACATTAAACCTGAAAAGTTTTATCATGAACATGCTGCATCTCTCATGGAGGCGTACCTTAAAAACGAAGAAATACTGGACTTACGTGCAGGATTTTATGACAAATTCTACAAACCATCCAAGCCCTATACCACACTAAAATTCATCAAAGATGGCAAAGTTGTCAGCCATTGGGCAAAAGCATATAGAGGTATCGTCTTACGTGAAATAGCCAAGGCAAAAGTTAGCAGCATAGAAGACTTCATGAAACTTCCTATAGAAAACTTAAGTATTCATGAGATACAAACCAAGAAGAATAAAACAGAGATTATATATAATATAGACAAATAAAAGGACTTTTATGAAACTTCCAAGCAATGAGACACTCTATAACATACTTATTTTTCTCTTTGTTCTCATGGTAGTGTTGGGTATACTTTTTGATACCAAATATCATTAGGAGAAGGATATGAAAAAAAACTTATTTGAGATGGGAGCAGACTTTGGGGATGCATGGCATTCAGATAATAAAGAAAAATCTAACCCAACAAATACCACACAAACAAAAGAGCCAAGCAAACATCAACTCCACCTTGCCAAAGAGAAACGCAGAGGAAAAATAGTTACCATTGTAAAGCCCTTTTACTTATCTACACATGATTTACAGGCTCTAGCCAAAACACTTAAAAAGAGACTAGGCACTGGTGGTACAATAAAAGATAATCATTTGGAGTTTCAAGGAGACATACCTGAAAAGATACGTCAAACGCTTGAGACAATGGGGTATGGGTTTAAAACTTAGATTTTTATAAATAAATCTCATTGGCTTTTATATTTTGTACATATCCCGGAAATGCTTTTTGTGCATCACCCCCTAACCAATCTAATGCCTGTGATAAAATATCACGATAATCCGTTTCTTGCTTTAAGTAATAACGTTTGGTTTTTGCATTTTGAATAAGTTGATTTTTTGCAAAACCTGGCCAAATACCTCGTTGTCCTCCTTTTACGCTACCTCCTATAACAAACCAAGCAGAGGCTTGTCCATGATCCGTTCCTCCTGAACCATTTTCGTCTGCAGTTCTTCCAAATTCTGTATGCACGACCAATAGAGTATTGTCTAATTCCCCATTCTCTTCTAATGTGGTATAAAGATGTCCTATCGCTTCATCCAATTCTGCAAAAAGACCTTTTTTCTTATCATTTCCTTTAACACCTTCTAGACGTTTTGCTTCATCATGGTGCGTATCGTATCCACTATGTTCTAGTTGAATCACTTCTAATTCTGAGATGCCATTTAAGATTTTTATACTGTTTGAAAAATTATTATATAACTTCGTATTGGTTTTTGCATATTCCATGCCCAAGCCAGACAAACGATTGACCAAAGAAAAAACACTTTTTTGAGCATTTTCAATTTTAAGTGCTTCCCCTTTTCTATTTTTTTTCTCCATCATCTCTTGAAGATGACTTTTGGTTTGAGCAGCAACCAATGATATATTATAAGGTGCACTATATTCAAAGGCTGGGGTATTTGCATGTTGAAACATTTTTCTTTTAGGTACAAAATTATACGCATATAAATTTTTTGTTGTGCCATATTTTGCATTAAAATAACGTGCAAGCCATCCAGTAGACATATCATTTTCTCCATTTTTCACATAACTTCCACTATCAAAAAAATCATATTGATAAAAATGAGAAGTATTAGAATGTAACCCAGAATGTGTTGCAGGGAAAAGTGCCAAATGATTGTTATCCCATATTTTTTTTAGGTTAGTAAATTTTGGATTTAATCCTAGTGTATCATTTAACACAAGCACATCCTTTTTAGCAACAGCAATAGTAGGACGCAATGCATAATAATTGCTTTCATTATAAGGTACAAAGATATTTGCAGTATCACACCCTCCTGACAAAGAGAGTAAAATTAACTTTTTGCCATTTTTCCCTCCTGTATATGCATGAAGTAAGCTAGAAGGCAAAAGCGATGCCATCATGCCAGTCCCTGTTAATTTCAAAAAATTTCTACGATTATTTTGTATATTATTCATAAGATACTCCTCTCTTATTGTAAATTAAATTCAGCACTTGTGGCTAAATATTCTAATAAATTGATAACGTTTTTATCTGTCATTTTACATGATGTCGTACTACCACAAAGTATAGAATATGATTTTTGCAAGTCTTTTGCATCATAATATCCTCCTGTCATAATCGGTAATACGTAATTTAAAATATCTTTTGCTTTTTTTAAATCTTTATTTGCAAAAAATGATAAAAATGATTTTATTTCACGATACCTTTTTTGAGTGAGTAAAGCATGAATGGCTTGCATTCTATCAATAACCGT
>QNZW01000173.1 GCA_003978375.1 Sulfurovum sp. | reverse complement strand
ATAAATTTATTTATTGCGTTGTATATAAAAATGATAAATCTTATAATTATAGAATAGAAAAAGGTGTATCTAGATTTGGATTAAACCAATACAAAGAAAGTGGGCTTGTAGATGATATTTTTACGGAAGATGTAGGCTTTTTTACAAAACAATTTAAAAAACAATTTCAAAAGGAACTAACGTGTTAACATTTAGCGAACTACTACTAAAACTCCAACAATACTGGGCGGAGCAGGGGTGTAATATTGTGCAGCCTTATGATATTCCTGCTGGGGCTGGGACATTTCATCCTGCTACACTGCTTAAGAGTCTTGACTCTAAGCCTTGGTCTGCTGCGTATGTGGCACCATGTAGACGACCTACAGATGGACGCTATGGGGAAAACCCTAACCGTTTAGGATCGTATTATCAATTTCAAGTGCTTATTAAGCCTAGTCCAGACAACATTCAAGAGCTGTATTTGAAATCTTTGGAGTATTTGGGACTCAACCTGCAAGAGCATGATATCAGGTTCGTAGAAGACAACTGGGAGTCACCTACACTTGGTGCATGGGGACTTGGCTGGGAAGTGTGGCTTGATGGTATGGAAGTGACGCAGTTTACTTACTTTCAACAAGTAGGAGGCATCGCTTGTGACCCTGTGGCAGTAGAGATAACCTATGGTACAGAGCGTTTGGCTATGTACTTGCAAGGTGTAGAGAGTATTTTTGATATCGTTTGGAATAAAAATGATAAAGAAGTCACAACCTATGCAGATGTGCATAAAGAGAGTGAGTATGAATTTTCTAAATATCACTTTGAGGTAGCCAATGTAGAGAAATTGTTTCAACATTTTGATGATGCCTCCAATGAGTGTAGAGTCTGCTTAGAAGCAGGACTTCCTCTTCCTGCATATGATCAGTGCATGATAGCCTCTCATGCCTTTAATGTATTAGATGCTAGAAAAGCTATCTCACAAGCTCAGCGTCAGAACTATATTCTTAAAGTAAGAGAACTCTCTATAGGGTGTGCACAGCTTTATAAAGAGCAAGAAGAAGAGCGCAATAAGAGAGTCAAAGCATAATTTTTATTAGAGGTTCTCTTTATGTTATAATAATACAAATGCAAAGGAGTATCCATGTCTAGAAATGAAATAGCCAAAATGACTGTTGCAGAGCGTATTGCTTTGATGGAAGAACTTTGGGCAAGTTTTGATCGTGATGGTTTGGAATATCCTGTACCTAAGTGGCATGAAAAGGTATTGAATGAAAGAGCCAATAGTAAAGATGAAGACTTTCTTCCTTTAGAGGAAGTAAAAAAATATTTGCAATCTAAGTTAAATGACGCTTAAGGTCTTACAAAAAGCAAGAGAGGATATTCTCTTGGGCATAATGTTTTACAATCAACAAGAAGAAGGTTTGGGAAATTACTTTTATGATGTTTTGATTTCTGATATTGAGTCTTTGCAAATTTATGCAGGTATACATCCCAAAATTAAAACTTTTTATAGAGCATTATCTAAACGTTTTCCGTATTCGATTTATTATAAAATAGATGATGATTTGATTAAAGTTTATGCAGTATTGGATAACAGAAGAGATCCAAAGAGTATGGAATCAAGATTAAAAGAGAAAATATGAAACTACAAGAAATATATAATCACTTAGATACAATAAGCCCCTTTGAGCTTCAAGAAAAATGGGATAATTCTGGGCTTATTGTGGGGGATATGGGACGTGAAATATCAAAAATAGTTGTCTCTTTAGATATAGATTTTTCTATGATAGAAGAGGCTGAGGAGGGTGTGCTATTTATTGTACATCATCCTCTTATCTTCAGTAAATTGATACAACTTAATTTTGCTAAATATCCTTCTAATTTGATAGAAAAGATGATAGTAAAAAAGCAATCATGTATTGCAATGCATACAAATTTTGATCAAACACATCTAAATAAATATGTCTTTGAAAAAATTTTAGGCTTTAAAGCAGAAAATCAAAAAGATTTTTTATGTATTACGCAAGGCGAGTGGAACTATAAAGCACTTTTAAATTTGATCAAAGAGAAATTAGATTTACCTATATTAAGAGTAGTAGGAAAAAAAGAGAACATCACTTCTATTGCACTTTGCACGGGTGCAGGAGCATCGCTTATGGATGAGGTAGAGGCAGATTGTTTTTTAACAGGTGACATCAAATACCATGATGCGATGAAGGCAGAGAGTCTTGATTTGATGATGGTGGACATCGGACATTATGAGTCTGAGAAATTTTTTGCAGAGATTTTGGCTGAAAAATTGAAAATTTTACCTATTTTGGTTATAATTGCGAATTCTAAAAACCCATTTCATATTGAAACAGATAAGATAGATTGATATTCTGTAAACAGATATGATGAAAAACACGCTTACACCTTAAAAGGACAGAGATTGAACAAACATTTAAATGAGCTTATAAAGCTTTCAAAAAATGACCAAGCTATAGATGACTATATCCCACAAATTGAAGCTGCAGATAAAAAAATAGCTAAAGTACAAAAAAAACTTGATACAGCACAAGAAGAATCAGATGCATTAAGTAAAGATATTGCAGAGAATGAAGGAAAAGTTAAAACTTTTGAAGAGCAACTTACTTTGCTTCATGAACAACTAAGCCTTAATGCTAAAAAAATTAAGGAAATTTCAACAGAAAAAGAGATGAAAGCCCTCTCTTTAGAAGAAGATATTGCTAAAGAGAAGATGACTTTTGCCAATGAAGAGATAGAAAGACTTCAGGCTATTAATGTGACCAAAACAGAACTTCTGAATGAAATCAATGAAAAGATGAAAAAATTTGCTGCGAATTTTGAAGAGGTAAATAAAGAAGTGGCTATAGAAAAAGAAAAAATAGAAAAAGCCAAAGCTTCACTCTTTAAAGAGAGAGAAAAACTAAGTAGAAATCTTGAACAAAAGGTACTTGCCTTTTATGAAAAAATACGTATTTGGGCAGGAAATACTGCTGTAGTGCCTGTCAAAAAACAAGCATGTTATGGCTGTCACATGAAATTAAACGATAAAACATACTCCGAAGCCATTAAAGCAGATGAGATTGTAAACTGTCCTCACTGTGGACGTATTATATATATCGATCAAGTTACAGCAGAAGCTTAATTTTGTAGCGTAGGTCTTTTGGCTTACGCTGTTTACTCTTTAGTACACCCAATGTATTTTCTGATGAAGATAGCACATTACATGAGGTATAAATGAATTATTTATTCTTTTATTTTTATTCTTTTCTTTCGATTATCATCTATGTGTTAGCATTTCCATTTTTACTATTTTTTTCTTTTAAACCAAAATATAAAGACTCCATACCTGCTAGATTCTTTTTATGGAAAAACCCATCTTTTAAACCTGAGGGTATTTGGTTTCACTCTTGTAGTTTTGGTGAGGCCAAAGCAATCAAGCCTTTGGTGGATGCTTTGCCCAAAGAAGCATTGCGTATGAGTACCACAACGCAGACAGGGTATGATGCTATCTGTGCATATACAGAACAAAGCAGATATCTTCCTTTTGAGCCACTACTTTTTGGGTGGATGAAACCTCAAAAAGC
>QNZW01000012.1 GCA_003978375.1 Sulfurovum sp. | reverse complement strand
AATATAAAGTCCATACCACATGATACATTGGTAGAGTTGGTCTATGCACAAGTAGATAATGATAACACTTTGTATAAAAAAGTAGAAAAAATGTTGCTTAGCAATGACCCTAAAGCACTCATAAAAAGTATCAAAAAAGATATCGCTTCCATTAGGCGAGGACGTAAGTTTATCGGCTATTATGAGGCATTTGATTTTGCAGATAAAATAGAAAATATCGTAGATGATATACTTCTTATGGTAGAGGATGACAAGGTAGCCTCAGAGCTTTTTAAAGAGCTGATACTCACAGACTCCAAAGTCTATTTGCGTTCAGATGACAGTAGTGGTGCGATACAGATGAGTTATGCCAAGGCAGAAGAGGGATGGCATGGGTGCTTGGATGCTCTGAATGATGATGAGATTTTTGATGACATTATGGAGATGCTTGTATGCGAGGGGTTTGGAGTGCGAGAAGTATTTTCAGATAAGGTACCTCAAGCAGTATTACAAAAGATATATGATAAATTTTATGAAAAGTTAAAAGTCAATAGTAATTATGATAGCTTTGATGATATCAACGTTTTAAAGCTTTGTGCACACTATATGAAAAAGCCAAAACTTTACATAAAAACGCATGTGTTTGAAGGTAGAACGTTGAGTGAAAATGATCTGTTGGATTATGCAGCCGAATATATGTATGCTGAGGATGCACCTATGGTGATAGATACACTCAGTCAGGTTAAATATGTGGACAATTACAAAGCTGAGAAATTTTATAAACTTCAGATATGGGCATATGAAATGATGGGGCAAACACTAAATGTAACACTGGCATATAAACAGTGGTATCTACAAAGTAAGTCTGTGGATGTGTTAAAAAGTTATCTTTCTAGGCTAGATGGCGAGATGCAAAAACAAGCGAGAGAAGAAGCATTAAAGGATGCACAAAACCTTTCTTTTTCATCTGCGATACACTTCTTTTATAGCTTAGATGAACGAGAACTTGCTTCAACTTATATTTGGGAGCATAAAAATGCGTTGCAAACAGAATATATATACGGCAACGAGTTGAAAAAGATAGCCAATTGGCTAAAAGAATCCTATCCTCAAGAGGTGATACTGCTCTATAGAGATAGTTGTGAAAAGTCATTGGCAACTTCACACAGCAAGTACTACCCCTCGGCTATTAAGGAGTTGAAGGAGTGTTTAAAAATAGAAAAAGATAGCAACATACACTCTTGGAAGATAGAAGATAATGTGATGTATATGGAGAGGCTGATTAATACACATAAAAGAAAGCCTAAGTTTGTGGAACTGTTTTTTAAGGCCTTTGGTGATTTGTAAATGACCTTCGCCAAACAAATCTTAGACTTCTATTTCTCTCTGCCTAAAGAACTACCATTACCTAATGGAGTAGAAACTATCTATCCTTTTGACAATGAAGAGACTAGAGAAGTGATGCAGACTTTCTTTCATAAGTACTATGATGATTCAAAGCCACGTACCTATCTCATAGGTATCAACCCTGGGCGGCTTGGGTCTGGGGTGACAGGTATAGGCTTTAGTGATGCGTATCATTTGGAAAACTATTGTGGTATACCCAATAGCTTTGATAAGCGTGTAGAAATATCTGCGGCATTTATGTTTGAGATGATAGAGGCATATGGTGGGGTAGAGAAATTTTATGCAGATTTTTTCTTTACCACAGTGATGCCTCTTGGACTTTTGAAAAATGAGAAAAACTATAACTATTATGATGACAAAGAGACGGCATTGGCACTCAATCCGTTTATTACTAAGACACTACTCAAGCAGATGTCTTTTCCTCAAGCAAAACCAAATATCATCTGTGTAGGTACGGGTAAAAACCTAAAATTTTTACAGAGATTTAACCAAAAACATAACTGTTTTGAAAGCATAGATGTGTTGCCTCATCCACGCTGGGTGATGCAGTATCGACGCAAAGAGAAAGAGAAGTATATAGATGCATATTTGGATGTTTTGAAAAGAGCAATTTAGGAAAAGACAAAAATTTGATACGCTTATGTTTGTAAATTTTATTCAGAGTATACGATTGAGATGAAGAGTGTATTTTTTTGTAAGCTAAAGGTTTTTTATTATATGATTTGTAGCTAAACCCAAATGATACAATGAAAAATAATAAAATGAACATAAATATTTTATATTCTTTGTATAACTTGGGATCAAAGAATTAAATAAAGGGAAAACAATGAATATCTTCAAACTTGCGAGTATATCACTCTTGGCATCTACATTACTTTTGGCAGAAAATAGCCTTATAGACAAAGCAAAAACGGCGGGTTTACAACCCATCCCTGCAGATAAAGCAGCATTAATGAAGTTGATTGATCCAAATCATACAATCAGTGAGGCAAAAGTAGCCCTAGGTAAACAACTTTTTTTCGAACCAAGACTTTCTAAAAGCAGTATTATTTCATGTAATACGTGTCACAATCTTGGATTGGGTGGTGTAGATGGTGTTCCAGCTGCTGTTGGGCATCATTGGACAGCAAACCCTCATCATCTTAATTCTCCTACTGTGTATAATGCAGTCTTTTTTGATAAGCAGTTTTGGGACGGTAGAAGCCCTACCTTAGAAGACCAAGCACAAGGACCCATGCAGGCAAATCCAGAAATGGCAGCACCTAAAGCATTGGTAGAAAAACGCATTAATTCTATGCCTGAGTATGTGAAATCATTTCAAAACGCCTATGGCAAAGAGGTGAAAATAAACTTCGAAACCATTACAGCAACGATTGGTATTTTCGAAAGAACGCTGGTGACACCTTCACGATTTGATAGCTTTCTTAATGGAGATAAAGAAGCATTAAATGCTGCCGAAAAAGAAGGGCTTTCTGTTTTTATCGATAAAGGATGTACAAGCTGCCATAAAGGTATCGCCTTGGGTGGTACGATGCAGACTTTTCCTGCTGTAGGTAAATATAGCTATGCCAATGTGGGTGATTTCAAAGGAGATAAAAATGGCAAGGTAAAAGTACCAACATTGAGAAATATTGTCCAAACGGCACCCTATTTTCATAACGGTGCGATTTGGAGCTTAAAAGAGGCGGTACAAGAGATGGGAAAAACACAACTTGGTATCAAAATTTCAGAGGCAGATAGTGATAAAATAGTCACTTTTTTAAAGGCTCTTACAGGTAAAAAACCAGAGATAGGATATCCTCAATTACCAACAAGTACGGAGAGAACACCTAAACCTGACTTTAAATAGAGTAAAAAGGTGTGAAGCGTGTACTGCTACAGAGGAGTAAACGAGACAAAAACTCACACCTTTTACCTCTAAATAACCACATTTACGATAAAATATTTTTAATGAATTCAAGGGATAAAAATACCCCTTATTGTAGGATATGTAACGTATGGACATTAGAAAATCATTTCTAGACTTTTTTCAAAGTAAAGGACACAAACTTAACCCCTCTTCGCCACTGGTTCCAGAAGACGCAACACTGATGTTTACCAATGCGGGTATGGTGCAGTTTAAAAATATTTTTACAGGTGAGGCACCTATTCCTACTCCTCCTCGTGCAACCAGTTCTCAGACTTGTCTAAGAGCAGGAGGAAAACATA
>QNZW01000050.1 GCA_003978375.1 Sulfurovum sp. | reverse complement strand
TATTGTAATATATTTTTGCATTCATCTCTTTTTGCTGACCCAAAGCTTTTTTATAGTAGTTAATGGCATCCATATACTGTGAGGATTTGTAAAGAGCTGTGGCTAAATTGTAGTAAGTAGTAGAAGATAAGTTGGTTTTTTTATAGGCATAGATAGCCTCTTTATAGTCATGCTCTTTGTATGATTGTGATGCACGATAGAGGTACCAAAAGTCAAACATACCAGCACTAAGAGGCGTGATTTTAACAACACAAAACATAAAAATCCAAACTAAAGCAGTCTGCTTAGGCTTTTTTAAAGGAAAAAACAGAAGTAACAATAAAAATAGTGCAAAAAGAAGAGGGTAGCTAAAATACTCCTTATATTGTGGCATGTCATAATGGTACATTTGTGCATCAAGTGAGGTATGTTTTATGGCATTTAAAAGTGTTGTTATATCTTCATCTCCCCATGTATAGTGCTGATATGCTCCTTGACTTTGGACGCACAGGCTAGACAATGCATGGTTTGGTTTTGTTGTTATCGCCAGTGCCCAAAGATGTATATGCTTGGATTTCAGATAAGACAATTCAGATGCTCTGCTTGTCTCTTCGCCTCCGTCACTTAATAAAATAATATGTTTGTTCTTTTGTTTTTTGAGCAAACTATTGGCCCCTTGAAGTGCTGCAAAAAGATTAGAGTTTGGAGCAAATGTTTGTGTAAGGTTCATGTCTTTGAGTAAAAAAGAGAGTATTTGAGGATTTTGACTTAAGGGATAGAGTACATACGCTTCTTTTGCGTAAAAAAGTATCCCTATACTAAAATCTTGTGCTTGGGCTACTAGATGTGTAAGTTTTGTTTTTGCAAGGGTAAATCTATGAGGATAGATATCGGTATTTTGCATAGACTTAGAAGCATCTATAGCAATAATAACAGAGGGTTTAGATAGGGAAGTGTCAAGATATGTACGTAGTTTAACAGGACGTGCAAGTGCGATAATAAAAAAAACCAAAACCAGCAAAAAGAGAGCATATTTTAGGGTAGTATGCAAAGAAGAAGAACCTAGTGAGAGTTTTTTGAGCATTGCAGCAGAGAAATGCTTTTCAAAGTGATACTTTTTTGTTTTAAAACGGTAAATAAAAAAGAAAAAAGGCACAACAAGAAGAAGCAACACAAAAGGATATAAAAAAAACATTAAAGAATCACCTCATTTTTATGCACCAGCAATAAAGCAAATCCACAAAGTAACGCCATGCCTAAAAAATAACCGTACAGATGCTGAGGTATCTTGATCGTTTGGTAATGTATGTGACTTTTTTCGAGTTGATTGATGGTGGTATAGACTTCTTTAAGTGCCTCTTTGTTTTTGGGTGTATAGACTTTGGTGTGGCTTGATTTTGCGATAAGTTGTAACATATTGCTATGGCTTTTGTCTATCATGATGGTATAGACTTTAATCCCATATTTTTTAACAAGCTTTAAGGCAACAGACAGAGGTACTTGACTAGAAGAGTCTTCCCCGTCACTAAGAAGTATAATGATTTTAGAAGTACTTTTACTCTCTTTAAGTGCTTTTACAGAAGAGACAATAGCATCTACTAGTGCTGTACTTTTGCCAAGCCTTCCAATTTTTAGATTGCGTATGATGTATTGTTGGGCTTCTTTATCGAAACTAAGTGGAGAAGCAATGGTACTATGTGTGCCAAATACAACCAAGCCTATACGGTCATTTGTACGTTGTTTTACAAAATCAGAAACAACCTCTTTGACTACGTCTAAACGTGTTTGTTTATAGGCTTTAGGGTTGAACCCATACATACGCATAGAACCACTGCTATCTAGTGCAAGTACGATATCTATAGCATTGTTTTTGACCACAGGGGTTGATTTGTAGTATAGGGGATCACAGAGTGCAAAAATGGCGAAGCATATCATCATCCATTTTAGTAAAAATGGCCATGAAGATGTAGGATTTTTGTGTGCTTGATAATAACGTATGTGTGGCATATAATATACATGTTGTTTTTTCTTACTTAAAAAATTTAACAATACAAAAATAGGAAAAAATATCAAAAAAAATGGTGAAGCAAAAGAAAAGGTCTCAAACATATTATTTGCCTATAGTGTGTAAAAAATGCTCGATTTGATACCTAATTTCTTTAGGTACAGTCTGTTGCTCTTGTATGAATTTAAATTCATACAGTGATTGATTGATCATAGACAATAATGCTTTTTGTGTTTCATCTTTCACGATTTCTTTACCATAGTAAGAAAACAGGTATGCTGTATGCTTTGCATCTTCTTGATGATATTTTTTTAAAATGTGTATATAATAGCTTCTATTTTTTTTCTTTTTTTTTCGTATTGCGTAGTGCACAAAAAAGAACACAAATAAAACAAACATACCAAGTAACAGATACAAAGTGTAGTGTGTGACCTTGATAGCTGGAAAGATATCATGAAGTTCCATGAAGTTTATACGATTTCCATTGTTTTGCTAAGTGTATCAATCACATCATCCGTTGAGATATTTTCTACTTGTGCCTCATAAGAGAGTACAATGCGATGACGCAGTACATTTTTAATACATAGGGCAATATCAATAGGTGATACTTGTTCTTTTTCACGTAAATAAGCAGAGGCTTTGACTGCTTTGATCATATCTATAGTGGCTCTAGGACTTGCACCATATTCGATAACATTTTCTAAACTTTCTAATCCATATTTGCTAGGATTTCTTGTTGCAAAAATAAGTTTCACAATATGTGCAGTTAAGGCATCATCTATATATATGTTTTGTACGTCTTCTTGCATATGCAGGAGGTCTGTTTTGTGTATCACTTCTACAATGGGCTCAAAGGTATGATTGGATGCTTTTTTGGCTATCTCAAATTCCTCGATTTCAGTATTGTACTCTACAATGATTTTCATCATAAATCTGTCTAGTTGGGCTTCTGGAAGCGTATAGGTACCTTCTTGATCTATAGGATTTTGTGTAGCAAGCACACAAAAAGGTTCTTCTAGCTTAAAACTATCATTGCCAATCGTCACTTGCTTCTCTTGCATCACTTCAAGTAGAGCAGATTGTACTTTAGCAGAAGATCGGTTTATCTCATCACACAGAAGCAAATGGGTAAAAATAGCCCCCTTTTTGAGTATAAATTCTTCTGTTTTAGGATGGTATACTTCTGTGCCTAATATGTCAGAAGGGAGCAAATCTGCTGTAAATTGAATGCGCCTAAAGTCTAATCCTATGGCTTGTGCTATGGCATTGACCGCAGTGGTTTTGGCAAGACCAGGCACCCCTTCAATCAGTATATGCCCTTGAGATAATACACCTACAAGAATAGCATCTATCATATCATTATGCCCAATAATATGTTTAGAAATTTCTGCTTTTAATTGCTTCACCTTGTTTTTCATAAAAAATTATAGTGTATCAATGTAAAAGTTATGTAAATAAAATCAAAACGTAACTACATTAGGTTTTTGGGAGGGTTGAATTAACCGTTCATTAATCTTCATATGACACAATCTTATGCATAAAACCATCTACCAAGGGAAAAAGATGCATATAAGTACATTTTTAATGTCAATAAAAAGTGTTCAATTATGAGCTGTGGGAATA
>QNZW01000211.1 GCA_003978375.1 Sulfurovum sp. | reverse complement strand
AATAAACAAATAGAAGATAAAGAACGACATATTCAAAATCAAAACACTCTTATTGAAAGCTTACATACCCTTATAGAAGAAAAAGACCAGCATATACAAAGACAACTAGGAGATATAGGACATTGGCACAATGTGGCACAATCTATGACCATAAAAAGCCGTATCAAAAAAGCACTTAAAGCAGTTATTCCTCTATTTTTATGGAACAAACTCAAAGTGATAAAACATAAAATCAAGCCAACAACAATACCTGCAACACCAGAGACAATAAGTGCAGAACAACCTAGCACGACAATAGCAGCACCTGTCAATGAATATTGCTATCTTGAACCTACCCTCACACCAGATATTCAAAAAGAGCTAGATGATTTTATGCATCAACCTCTTATTTCTATCATTATGCCTGTATATAATGTTGATCCACAGTGGTTGGATTTGGCTATTAAGTCTCTTGAAGCACAGTGGTATACCCATTGGGAACTCTGTATTGCCGATGATAAAAGTACCAATAAAAAAACACTTGCTTACTTAAAAAATATTAAAAATCCAAAAATAAAAGTAACGTATCTTAAAAAAAATGTAAATATCTCTGGTGCTTCTAATGCAGCGCTCTCTCTTACTACTGGTGAGTATATTGCATTGATGGATAATGATGACGAACTTACGCCTGATGCACTATATGAGGTCGTTAAAGTGATCAATCATCATGGATCAGAGTTTATCTACTCAGATGAAGACAAGCTTGAAATGGATGGTAGCTATAGTGATCCACATTTTAAACCAGACTTTGCACCAGAGATGTTTTTGTCTCAAAACTATTTAAGCCATTTAGGTGTCATTAAAAAATCACTGATTACAAAAGCTAATGGTTTTACACTTGGGCTTGAAGGTTCACAAGATTTTGATTTGTATTTAAAAGTACTCGAACACACGGATAAAATTTATCATATACAAAAAGTGCTTTATCATTGGAGAAAAGTACCTGGATCTACCGCAGCAGAATATGGCGAAAAGTCTTATGCACAAGAAGCTGGACGTAAGGCTCTTGAAAATGCTATGAAACGAAGAGATATTAAAGCTTTGGTAAAAAATGGACAAACAGCAGGTACCTATAAGATAAACTATACCTTAACTACTACACCACTTGTAAGTATTATTATCCCTTTTAAAGATAAACCAGAACTATTAAAAACCTGTATAGAATCCATTCTTGAAAAATCAACTTATCAAAATTTTGAAATTATAGGAATAAGCAATAACAGTACAGAAGAAGAGACTTTTAAAGAGATGCGTTATTTAGAATCACTAGACAAAAGGGTTGCTTTTTATGAATACAATGTACCTTTTAATTACTCTAAAATTAACAATTATGCTGCCAACACCTATGCCAAAGGTGAGCAATTACTCTTTTTAAATAATGATATTGAAGTCATTACACCTCAATGGATAGAAGAGATGCTTATGTATTCTCAACAAAAACAAAATGGAGCTATTGGAGCAAAGCTATATTTTCCAAATGACACCATACAACATGCTGGTCTTGTCATGGCACCCAATACTATTCATTCTGTTATTTTAGTCTATCAAGGATTTCCAAAAGAGCATTATGGGTATGTATCTCGTGCAAAATGTGTCAACAACTATTCCGCTGTTACCGCTGCTTGTTTGATGCTAAAAAGAGAAATTTTTGATGAAATTCAAGGCTTTGATGAAGAGCGACTCTCTGTTGCATATAATGATGTTGACCTTTGTTTACGTATCCAAGAAGCAGGATATTATAATGTCTGGACACCTTATTGTGAACTCTATCATCATGAATCTATTTCACGTGGATATGAAATAAGTCGCGAATCCGTAGAAAGACGAGAGAAAGAGAAATGGCATTTAAAAGAAAAACATCCTAAAGTATTTAAACAAAGTGACCCCCTTTACAATAAAAATTTGGCACGTTTTAGCTTAGGTTGTGAACTTGATGAGTCTGTAAAACATACCCATGAATCTATTACTGGTATTGCGTTTTATGAAACGCTTATCCACACTAAAAATATACATCCTAAACAAAAAAATAATGTCTGTATCTTTAGCCATTTTGATGCACAAAATGAGATAAAAGAAGATGTCATCTTTTATCTAAAATCTCTTTCAATATTTACAGATATTCTCTTTGTGAGTACTGCTGAAGGTTTAGATGAAACCTCTTTAGAAAAAATAGAACCCTATTGTAGAGATATTATTGTCAAAAAAAATATAGGCTATGATTTTGGTGCGTGGAAAACTGGGTTGGACTACTTAGGTACACAAAAACTCAATGCATATGAACATCTTATACTTTGTAATGACAGCGTGTATGGTCCTCTCTTTGACTTAGAAGTCATCTTTGAGAAGATGAAACATAATGACTTGTGGGCAATGACAGACAATCATGAAATAGACTATCACCTCCAAAGCTATTTTATGGTGTACAGTAAAAAAGTATTTACTTCTGCACTCTTTAAAGATTTTTGGAAAACTATGAAAATTTATCACAACAAACAAACGCTCATTGAAAATAATGAAATAGGCTTCTCACAAGCTCTCATTGCCTCTGATTTTTCTTATGATGCATATTACAGTAGTATTAAGCATCAAAATTATGTTAATGTATTACAATACTATTGGAAAGAGCTTATTACAGAACATCATTTTCCTTTTATCAAAAAAGAGGTTTTAAAAAGAAACCCTTTAGGGCTCAATATAGAGCACTGGGATGATGCTATTAAACAAGTAAGCGATTACAATATTGAATTCATACAAAATTCTTAAACCAAGTAATAAAGTAGGGAAAGTTGTTATTTAACAGTTATATTTTTATTTTTGTCTTTTTGCCTGTAAGCTTTTTTGTCTATTTTTTGTTGCTACAAAAAAGATACAAAACAGCAGCCAAAGGCTTCTTGGTCATTGCTTCATTGTTTTTTTATGCCTGGTGGAATATCCATTATCTTCCTATTATTTTATCTTCTATGTTATTTAATTATTTTATGGGAAACCAATTAAATCAAAATAAAGAAAAAATAAAATCCTATCAAAAATCTCTTCTGACGTTTGGTATCGTTGCTAATCTCACACTTTTAGGATATTTTAAATATACTGATTTTTTCATAGAAAACATCAATCTTGCCTTGCACACAAATCTACCACTGTTACATTTGGCTCTGCCACTTGCTATTTCATTTTTTACATTTCAACAAATAGCCTATTTGGTTGACTCTTACAAAGGAGAAACTACAGAGTATAATTTTTTAAATTATGCACTTTTTGTCACATTTTTTCCACAGCTTATTGCAGGACCTATTGTACATCATTTAGAGATGATGCCACAGTTTTCTTCGCGTTGGAATTTGGTCAAAAAGTATAAAAATATTGCACTTGGTATTTTTATATTTTCTATAGGATTGTTTAAAAAAGTCATCATTGCAGATACGTTTGCTTTGTGGGCAAATTATGGATTTGACCAAAGCCCTCTATTAGGTTTTTGGGAAGCATGGGCGACGTCACTCTCTTATACGTTTGAACTTTATTTTGACTTTTCTGGCTATACCGATATGGCTATAGGTGTTGCCTTGCTTTTCAATATTAGACTACCTATCAATTTTAATTCGCCTTACAAATCTTTAGATATTCAAGCA
>QNZW01000158.1 GCA_003978375.1 Sulfurovum sp. | reverse complement strand
GTAGCCTCACTGCCGTTATTGTCGATGATTTTGTCTATGTCATCATAATTAAAACGATGCTTAGAGTGAATAATGGCTTCAAAAAACTCTTCTTTTATGGGTTTAAGCGTATTTTTGTCTAGTGTTATTTTTGCCACAAAAGCCAGTCTGTCTACTTTAGGTTTAAGCGAACAGATATTTTCACTCAGTTCTCGCGGAAGCATAGGAAAGGACTTGTGAGGCAAATAGGTGGTAAAGCCACGTTTTTTAGCCTCTTTGTCTATGTCTGTAAAGTAGGGCACATAGTGACTCACATCAGCAATGGCAACATAGAGTGTGTATGTTTCTTTATCAAAATAAATAGCATCATCAAAGTCTTTGGCTGTCACTGGATCAATGGTACAAAAGTCTAAATGTGTGAGGTCTACACGCTCTGGGTGTTCTTCTTTGGTTACTTCGCTTTCGGTCGCTAAAGCCTCAGTCACACATTCAGGGGGAAAAGCATCTTCTCTGTTGTAGAGTGCTAGTGAGATTTTTTCATCGACTTTTGCATCTTCTAGGTGACCTAAAACTTCCAATACTTTGTCATCATCAACATCTACTTTGAGTACGGTACCAAGCTTAAAAGCTTTTAAGTCCATTCCTTCCATGATAGCATGGGTGGGTTCACCTGTACGAATATTTAGAATACTAAAATTACCTTGTTCATCACGGTGGGTATAGGCGATAGTAAAGAGATGTGCCTTTGTGATAACCTGCACGACTCGACCACTAGCACGTCCACGTCTAGCAATGATACGCTTGACCACTACGGTGTCACCGTGTTTGGCATCAGCTAAATGGTCTGGCTCTATCAGTAAATCTTTTTGTTCTTTAAACATGGCTTCTACAAAACCTCTACCCTCTTTACCCAAATAAAGTGTTCCTGCACGATAGAGAGAATGAAGTTTCCATAGTCCATCTGTTTCTTCTACCGCACCCATAGTTTGTAAAGCTTGAAAAGTATTTTGATCTTCTTGTTCAATATCGCTAAGAAGACAGCCGTTGGTAAGTTGTATAGCAAATGATGACATAGATTAGGCTCTTATATTTATATTCATATAATAATTATAGCATAGATGTGTATTCTCCTATGGCATAATTTTGGATTATTTATTTATTCTAGTGGTATAATGTTTTTAAAAAATAGGAGAAAATCATGCGAGGTATCTTTATTGCCATTATTATTGGATTGCTTTTTTTTGGATTGTCACGGTTGGGATTTAGTATGCAACATGCTACGCTCATAGGGTTGGTAGCATTTTTGGTAACCTTGTGGACCAATGAGGCGATGCCTTTAGGGGCAGTGTCTATTTTACCTGTGTTGCTTTTTCCTATTTTTGGTATTTTAGATGTGAATGCTGTGACACCTAATTATTCTAAATCAATTATCTTTCTTTTTATTGGTGGTTTTATGTTGGCTATTGCAATAGAAAAGACAAAATTACACAGCTATTTTTCCGCTAAGTTATTGAGTTTTTTTCCTAGAACTGCTAGAGGAATTATTTATGCATTGGCTATTACTTCTGCCTTGCTTAGTTCTATACTTTCCAATACCACAATCACATTAATGCTTATGCCTATCGCATTGCATTTAAGTGAAAACAAAAAGCTTAAGGTACGTTTTTTATTGGCCACAGCATATGGTGCAAGTATAGGAGGTATTTTAACACCTATTGGCACCCCACCAAATTTAATATTAATGGGCTTTTTAGAAGAGCATCATCTTTCTGCTTTGACCTTTGGGGAGTGGATGCTCTATATGTTACCAGTCGTAGGTATTATGCTTCTTGTCATGCCTTGGTTACTCTCTAGAGGAGTAGAAGCAGAGAGTGTAGAAGATGTTTCACACAACATCCCTATATTGACATATGAGCAAAAAAGGCTTTATGGTATTGTCGTACTGTTGTCACTTATACTCATAGGAAATACATTTTTAAAACAATTTTTTGGTGTAGCATTCAATGAAAAATTGATTCTTTTAGGTTTTGGTGTATTGATGTTTGTTCCTGTGATAGGTTTTTTAAATTGGGAAGATACACGAAATTTACCTTATGAAGTTATTTTTTTATTTGGAGCAGGTTTTAGTATAGCAGCTGCTTTTTCTAGTACAGGATTGGCTTCAGAGATAGCAAATAAATTGAGTTTTATCTCTACGTTACCACTATTTTGGATGTTTGTCGTTGTAGCACTTTTTGTTACTTTTTCTACAGAGGTGACTAGCAATACTGCACTTACTTCTATAGCCATACCTATCTTTTATGCATTTTCTAAAAATATGCCACAACATGAAGGCACCATACTCCTTATGGTAGCTACAGTTGCTGCAAGTTATGCATTTATGCTCCCAATCGCTACTCCACCTAACGCTATTGTTATGAGTTCACGTGTGATTAGTATCAAACAAATGGCATCATTTGGACTAAAATTAAATTTTATTGGGGTTATTGTACTTGCTACAGTTGCTTATGTAGTGTGGAATGCAGTTTAGTTAGTGCGCTAATAAGTATCTCCAAGTGTAACTTGAAGATACAAAGATAGATTAGCTATTTAATGCTTTATCTATTTCTTTATTTAATTTATCCATATCTACGTTGAGTTTTTTCTGAATATATTGTTCACTTGCAGACATGGCTGCTTCAATTCTGTCACCTACATCTGTCATGGCAGTAACGATGAGAGCATATTCACCCTCTTGTAATGAATTACCAATATCTTTAAGGTCACTTCTGCTCATACCAGCATCTAGATGACCTGCTGTAGCACCAACTGCTGCACTCAAAGCTGATGCTTCGCCTACCATTGTTTCAGTCACGGCTAACTCAGGAAAAAGTGTAGCCAAAAGACCTGCTACGAGTCCTACGCCTCCACCTATGAGACCTCCTTCAATAGTCGGTGATTCATATTTCTTAATAATCAATACATTATCAAGATTAGTTTTTTTGATAATTGCTGCATCAAAAACATCTGACATTTCATTATCTAAACGAAGTTCAATCACTGACTTATAGTCTGAATTAACTGCTGATAAGTCATTGTAAGTACCGATATACACGGCTACATTTTGTAAATTACTCATAATATTCCCTTTGGTTAAAAATTTAGTACAATTTGGCTTCATTCTGTTTTACTTGACATTTTTGCTTAGATGTACAATTTGTAGTATATCGTTTTCATCACTTTATAACTATCCGTTTTGCGACATTATGTCACACCAACAAAATATGACAATTTGCAATATAATTAATGATTTTGTTTTTAATGGTGTAAAATAGAAAAATTTAAAAAAGGAGTTGCATACATGAGTGAGATAGTTACAGAACATATTGCCTCTTTGGAGACTATGAAAAAATATCCTAAATCTCTTTTTTTCAAAGGAAATTTGGCACTGTTAAAGCATCCTAAAGTCTCCATAGTTGGGAGCAGAAGAGTTTCACAGTATACCAAAGAGTTTACCTACAGACTTGCAAATGCTTTGGCAAGTAGAGGCGTATGTGTGGTAAGTGGTGCGGCTATGGGAGTAGATGCTGTGGCACATGAAGGTGCAGGGGCAGAAAATACTATAGCAGTGGTTGCCAATGGCTTAGATATTCGCTACCCAATGATTAACAAAAAACTTATAGAATCTATAGAAAACAAAGGGCTTGTTCTAAGCCAATTTAATGATGGATTTAGAGC
>QNZW01000090.1 GCA_003978375.1 Sulfurovum sp. | reverse complement strand
CGTTGTAGCATAATCGAATAGTCGTCAATATTTTTTTGAATCTCTTCAATTACATGTTTATTTTCAGGTTTAAACAGATGTTTGTAACGCCCTTGTGCTCCAAGATATTCCTCTACTTTTAAAACATTTTTTGGTCTATAAAGAATATTTAATTCATGTCCATCAATAATTTCATACATTGGAAACATAAGCGTATCCGTTGCTAAGTCAGTCAAAAGAATAGTATCTTTTGGCTCATATTTCCACTCTGTTGTACATGGAGAAACGGTGTTAATAAAACAAGGACCCTCAGTCTCTAATGCCTTTTGGAAACCTTTTGCCATCATTTTCCATTTGTTTGGTGCAAGTTGTGCCACATACGGAGAACCATGTGCTGCCATGATAGAAACAATGTCTTTTTTCTTTACTTTTTTACCATAAGAGTGTGCTCCTGCTGGTGCAGTAGATGTAGAAGCCCCAATAGGTGTAGCAGATGATCTTTGTCCACCTGTGTTTGCATAATTTTCATTATCTAAACAGATATAGGTAAAGTCATGCCCTCTTTCCATCGCTCCACTAAGCCATTGAAACCCAATATCATAAGTAGAACCATCTCCACCAAATGCCACAAATTTTGCTGAAGCATCATTGTTAGGAAGTGTCCCCTTTTTCTTACGTGCTTTAAACATCGCTTCAGCACCAGAAATGGCCGAAGGTGCATTTTCGAATCCGATATGGATCCAAGAGGTATCCCATGATGTAAATGGATAAACAGCCGTTGATACCTCAAGACATCCTGTATTTGTAGCAATGACTAAGTTATCATCTGTACAGTTCATCAGTTCTCTTACTATCATAGAGTGTGCACACCCTGGACAAAGCGTATGTGCACCTTCAAATCTATCGTTGTTGGTTGAAAATTCTTTTAAATTTTTAATTGATGTAATTGCCATCATTAACCCCTTTTGGTTTGAAAATATCCAAGTTTAGGACCTCTAAGTCCTGAGAATTGTTGGATATCTGTTGTAATATGTCCTGCATCCGCATGTGCTTTTTGCTCTTTAAATATTCTTTTTGCTTCTTCTATAGAGAAATCACGTCCACCAAGACCATAAATAAAGTTCGTTACAAGTGGTCTTTTCGGTGTAGAATAAAGTGCTGCTGAGACTTCGTTAAAGAAAGCACCCATAGCGCCCCCTGGAGAAGAACGATCTGTCACAGCTACTGCCTTGACATTTTCTAAAGCATCTCTTACCAAATCAAAAGGAAAAGGTCTAAAACATCTAATGGCTACAACACCTGCTTTAATTCCCTCTTTTCTAAGTTCTTTTGCTGCAACCCTTGCTGTCTCAACCGTTGTACCAAGACCTACAATAGCCACTTCTGCATCTTCCATATCATAAGACTCTACTCTGTTGTATTTTCTTCCTGAAACTTTAGCAAACTCTTCAAAAACCTCGTCAATTACTGTACGAGAATCCATCAATGCTTTATGTTGTTTTGCTTTATGTTCGAAGTGCCAATCTTCTTCTGTTTGTGCACCATATGTGACAGGTCTAGAAAAATCAAGCATATCATCTACAGGTTTGATATCTCCTAAAAAGTCATCTACTGCCTTATCTGTTAGAGGGTAGACATTTTGTGCTGTATGCGAAGTAATGAACCCATCTTGATGTACCATTGTTGGAAGTCTTACAGAATGATTTTCTGCTACTTTAAATGCACACAATGCTAAGTCATATGATTCTTGCGCATTAAATGCACCAAACTGAATCCAACCAGAGTCACGTCCTAAGTACATATCTCCATGATCTCCACGTACATTCAGCGGTGATGCAAGTGCACGGTTCACCACATTAAGCACAATAGGAAGTCTCATACCTGAAGCTTGATACAATACCTCAACCATCAAGGCAAACCCTTGTGAAGAAGTAGCAGTCGCCACACGTCCACCTGCAGCTGATGCTCCCACACAAGCAGACATGGCTGCATGTTCCGACTCAACCATGACAAACTCACCGTCTACATAGCCATTGGCTACATACGCACCATAATTCTCAACTATCGGTGTAGAAGGCGTAATAGGATACGCGGCCATAACATCTACTTTTGCTTGTCTCATTGCTTGTGACGCAGCAAAGTTACCGTCCCATACTTCTCTTTCATTTAAATCATATTTTTCTGCCATTACAGTCCCTTAGTTCTTTTCTTTTTTCTTTTTTTCAGGCCATTGCGACAACGCCGTTCCTAACTCTTCATGTTCATTAAACATTAAAAGTGATTTTGGATTTGTAGGACATACTTCCACACAAACTTCACAGCCTTTACAGTGATCATAATCTATACCTAACATCTGTTTATCTCTAGACAAAATAGAACTATCTGGACACCACACCCAACAATTTTGGCAATCAATACAAACATCGATATTAAAAACTGGTTTTCTCACCCGCCATGAAGCCACAGTTGCCGTGTATGAATTATGATTTGAGTACGATCTCTCTTCTGCTTTAAGGTGTGCAATATTATTTGCATTGCCTTCAAATGAAGGAAGTATAGACCCTTGTGTTACCTCATTCCATCCAACTAAATCATTACCAGATTCTAGCTGATGAATGCCCCTGTTTTCGTTTGCTCTTAATTTTATATCTTGCATTCTATTTCCTCTTTACTTAACTTCGTTATATGCTCTAGTAATCGCTTCCATATTTGCATCAATGATTTTTTGTGGAAATTTCTTAAGCACACGCTTCATATTTTCTAAAAAATAATCCAATTCAAACATGCCTGATATTTTAACAAAAGCTCCAAGCATAGGAGAATTTGGCATAGAACGTTTAATCGTATCTAATGAAATTTGTACACAATCTACCACATACACTCTGTCCTCTTTTCCTTTAAGTGCAGGAATAGCATCTATTAATTCCTCTTTACTAAGATGCGAAGTAATGATATATTTTGTACTCTCTTTATCATTCATTGTAATATCATCTGTCATTGCAAGTGCAGGATCAATCACAAGTACAAAATCAGGATACATAAATTTTGCATGATTAAAAATCTGTTCATCGGCTATTCTATTATATGCTCTTAGTGCTGCCCCTCTTTTTGCAGAACCATAGAGGGCAAAGGCTTGTACCTCTTTACCCGTTGTCGCCACTACATCCCCTAATCCCTTAGCGCCAGATACAGCACCTTGACCAGCACGGCTGTGCCATCTAATCTCTGTCATAATATCTCCTAATTTTATTAAAATACTATATATTTTGCTTAATTGTAATCTTGACACTCTTAAATTGTGCTTGAAATTACAATTTTTTTAACTTTGACTTATAATACGGTGATAAACTTCACAGCCTCTAGTGCTGTTTGATAAACGTTATCAGTATACTGTGTCAATAGTGCTCTATCAGCATAACCACACGTCACTGCCACGCTATGTATATTGGCATTTTTTGCAGCCACCATATCCATCGGTGTATCACCTATCATCCAATACTTAGTTGTATCACTTTGCAACTTAGACAAAGCTTTATAGATAGGTTCTGGGTGTGGTTTTGGGTGGGTCACATCTTCTCTTCCTATGAGGACATCAAAATACTTCATGATATCCATATACTCAAGAAGCTCTATAGAATATTTGGCTGTTTTTGTGGTAACCACCCCTAAAGTAGCATATTTACTTGCCAATACGATAGCCTCCTTTGCTCCTGGTAGCAATACCG
>QNZW01000007.1 GCA_003978375.1 Sulfurovum sp. | reverse complement strand
ATGATAGAACTTATTTCAGATAATGCCCTCTACCCTCCCCAAGCCATACCTTCTGATGAGGTGACTATTGTGGGTAAAGTGGTTGGTAATATAGAATCATTATAAGTTGGGTTTTTAAACCTACTTTACAAGTTGTTTGCACACTCTACACATCTTACACTTTCAGGACGTACAGACATACGTCCTATGCCTATGCTCTCTTCACACTCGATACAGAGACCAAACATAGGCTTGTCTATGCGTTGTAGTGCATTACTAAGTCGTGTAAGTCTTATTCGTGCTTCATCAAGTACTTTGTTATTGACATGTTGTTCACCCATCGCTTCAAGACGCGTAAGACGTCCCAACCCACAATCTGGTGAGATAGGTTTGACTTTTGTCTCTAAATCAATAATCTGTGCTTTGAGTAGCTTGATATCATCTTTTATTTTTTCTTTGATAGTTTGTTTTTCTTGTTTGGTCATGTATACTACTTTATGGTATATTGGAAAAATTATAACAGAATTTTAGGAAATGACGGCTTTTGTCTTATCTCAAAATAAATAAGGAAATAGAGTCTTGAAACAGTTAATGGTATTTTGTTTTTTAAGTATTTTACTTTTTGCAGAACAGAACTACACCAACGCACTCATCACAGAAAACTCTCCTTATTTACAGCAACATGCACATAATCCTGTCGATTGGTATCCTTGGGGAGAAGAGGCATTTGCAAAGGCAAAAAAGGAGAACAAACTTATATTTCTCTCTATAGGGTATAGTACCTGTCATTGGTGTCATGTGATGGAGGAGGAGAGTTTTGTTGATGAAATGGTGGCACAATTACTCAATGATCATTTTGTATCTATCAAGGTAGATAAAGAGGAGTATTCACACATAGATAAAAAATATCAAAAGCGCTACCGTGAAGTCTATGGGAAAAGAGGTGGATGGCCCTTGAGTGTATTTTTGTCTCCTCATAAAGAGATTTTTCATATGGCTACATATATTCCAAAAGAGGAGGGGTATGGCTCTAAAGGGCTTTTGCCTTTGTTGTCTTATTTTATCAAACTCAAAGAGAAGCCTAAAGATTTTTCACAAGCTATTTTAAAGTATAAAAACAAAAAACATGTACAGGGTTTAAAACAAACAATACACACAAAAATAATAGATAAAGTGTTAGATGATATAGAAAAACAGTTTGATACACAGCATGGAGGTTTCGCTAAGCATCCTAAGTTTCCAGAGGCTTCAAAGGTGGATTTATTGTTGGATATATATAAGCTAAAACATAATCAAAAAGCATTTACAATGGCAGCATATACACTGAGAAAAATGGCAAAAGGTGGCATTTATGATCAGATAGGAGGAGGGTTTTTTCGTTATACCACAGATGATGCGTGGCAGATACCTCATTTTGAAAAAATGCTTTATACCAATGCAGCACTCATTGCTGTGTATGTCAAACTGTATGAGATGACAGGAGATAGGCTTTACCAAAAGGTAGTAGAAGAGAGTATTGCACAGATGGAAAAACATTATATGCAACAAGGGGTGTATCTGAGTGCCAGTGATGCAGACAGCGATGGTGAAGAGGGAGGATACTTTATTTATGAATATACAGAAGTCAAAAATGCATTAAAAACCAAAGGCTGGAAACCCAAAGAGATAGAAGATGTTTTGAGCTATATGGGCATAGAAGAAAATGGCAATATAGATGGAGATTTTTCTCAACCTCATATCACTTCAGCATATGCACCAAAACGTCTAAAGGCGTTTAAAGATTATCTTAGATTTTTACGTACAAAGCGTACTTTTCCTTTCGTAGACAATAAAGTAAATACAGCATGGAATGCTATGATGATTAAAGCACTTTTTGTGGCATCACGTATCAAAAAAGAGTATCTACCTTTGGCAGAAAAACGACTGAATCATCTTCTAGCGATGATGTACCAAAAAAATACTTTGTACCATCAAACACTTAGAGGTAAAAGAGCAACACAAAAGGCACTGCTAGAAGATTATGCTTTTTTGATTGATGCATTGATAGAAGGGTATGGGAGAAATCACAATAGCTATTATATACATTTGGCAAACAAGCTTAGTACACAAACAATACAACATTTTTATATAAAAAAATATTGGTACCTAAGTGACGACAATAGTAAGGTAGTAGCAGATTTTGATGATAAATATTATACTTCAGCGTTGTCAACAATGTTAGAAAATTTGGTACGCCTAGATACTTTAAATGAGAGGTTAAAATATCATACGATAGTAAAAGAGACACTTTTGAGCATGGGTGGAGTGTTAGATGAAAATTTGGCTTTGGTTCCCAAATTAGTAGAGGTCGTTTTACGCTTGAATTATGGAGATATTATCGTCCATGCACCACAAAAAAAGTTAAACAAGGTACAATCTGCATTAGATAAAGTGAACTATCCTTTTCTTTTAAGTGCTACAAAAAAGAGTGATAGGTATCTTGCTTGTAAAACAACAATGTGTTTTGCAGAAGATAAGAACATTACAAAACTTATCGAAAAAATTAACGAGGTTGTAAAGTAATGTTAATGATGAACGATGACTTGGAAGGTGCATTAAAGATGTATCTACAATGTTTAGACAAAGAGGCATACTTTGAAGCACATGAAGTCCTTGAAGAGGCATGGCATCCTTTGCGTTTGCGACAGGATGTATTGGCGAATTTGGTCAAAGGATTAATCAATGGTGCAATCTGCTTCGAACATATGAAACGCAACAAAAAAAAGGCAAAAAGCAGAGCAGAGAGGGTGATAGTCTCTTATGAAAGGCATAAGCATTTGTGTAAACAAGATATAGAGAATTATACTCTTTTTAAGTCTGCCATTGCTAAGATTGAAAATTTAAAGAAAAGGTATAAAATAAATTATGATGATATGTAGCATAAAATTATTTCATGTTATGAAAATATTAATTTTTTGTTATAATTTCGAAAAACGAAAGGATTATTATGAATAGATTACCATGGTGGATGGGTGGCATACTGATGTCAGGATTGCTTTTAATGACATTTTCTGTGTTTGGTGCAGATAGACCTATAGGCGCTTCTACGTATGTACCTTACTTTGCAGGGCTTATTTTCGATCTTGACCCAGAAAAATATACCTATTTAAAAGAGATAAACAAAGCAGGAGCATGGGAAGGGGTGATGCTTTTTGGTTCGCTTTTTGGTGGGTTTATTACTTCTATATTTCTAACAAAAACATTTCGTTTTTCGCTGATTCCTACAGGATGGAAAGTATATAAAAACAACTCAATACTTTCACGTCTTTTTTGGAGCTTTGTCTCAGGATTTGTGATGATTATAGGAGCAAGACTTGCAGGTGGTTGTACTTCGGGGCATTTTATGTCAGGTATGAGCCAAATGGCAATTTCTGCAATAATATTTGGTGCAGTCGTGATGATTACTTTAGTTATTACTGGTAAATTATTTTATAACACAAAAGGAAAATAGTATGGATATTATTGTTAAAACACAAGGAGATGATTTACTCTCTCGTATAGCACAAATGTTTGAAAATGTTATCCATCAAGGGCATGGTTCTTTAATGTTGGTTTTTCTTATAGGGGTTATTTTTGGGGGTATTATCCAATATACTAGGGTAGATAAATTTGAAAAAATAGCAGGATTTGCTATGCTCAAAGATACTATTGTACCTAAGATGCTTTTTTTAACTGTAGGGCTTACGAGTATAGGGCTTTATTTTCTGATTGATGCAGGTGGTGCACATTATCATGTAAAGCCTATTATATGGCAAGGATTGGTAATTGGAGGGATACTC
>QNZW01000082.1 GCA_003978375.1 Sulfurovum sp. | reverse complement strand
TGCATGGCAATATCTCGGTGATCACTTAGATGGATCTGCAAGACTCCAAATCAAAGCACATAATGTAAATGACGCACGAAAAACAAGAATCATCTACAAACGAGGAGATATCAGCATAAAAGCAGTCTCCGTCCATCATGGACCCATCCCTGCTGTGGCATATAGAGTCAATATAGGTAACAAAAGCATCACCTTCTCAGGAGACATGAACGGAGACTATCATACTTTAGAGATTTTAGCCAAAAGTACAGACATCTTAGTCGCACACAATGCTGTACCAAAAGGAACCACAGGCGTAGCAGCCAATTTACATATGACTCCAAGCATCATAGGACAAATAGCACAAAAAGCACAACCCAAAAGGGTAATACTCTCTCATAGAATGTTAAGAACTCTAGGAAGAGAAAAAGAGACTCTCTCAGAAATACACAAGCACTACACAGGCTCTGTAAAATTTGCAAATGACAAGAGTTATTATAGAGTGAAGTAAAATAATTTGAAATTATTAGGGTAAGTTTTTGACCCACCACAAATTAGATTGTAGGTGGGAAATAAGTGTTATTGTATCTCTCCACAATATCCACATTTTTTAGCAGCCACAGGGATTTCCATAGCACACTCTGTACATGCTTTTTCTGTTGGGTCTGCATCTGGTGCATCTTTGAGTTTGTTGTAAGCTCTGATAAGCATAAACATCACAAAACCCAAAATAACAAAGGAAATAATATCATTGATAAAAAGACCATATTTGATTGCAGGTGCTCCTGCTTTGTCTAATGCTTCCATAGAGGCATACTCTTTACCATCTAACGCAAAGAAGAGTTGAGAAAAATCAACCCCACCCATCAACATACCTACTGGTGGCATAATAATGTTACTTACTAAGGATTTTACAACTGTTGCAAATGCAGCTCCAAAAACAAAACCAACTGCCATATCTACCATGTCTCCCTTAATGAGAAACTTTTTAAATTCTTCTAACATACTTTCATCCTTTCACACTTTAATATAATTCTTCGCTATAATGAAGATAGCGAAATTATAATGAAATGTAATGAATTGAAGCTTAGTTGAAAATCTTTTTAATATCTATCTTGTGTTATGATTCATCCAAAGATACAAGAGTGCTATGGCACAAAGGAAATCACCCATGAAAAGAAGAGATTTTATGACCACTACGGCACTAAGTGCTTCTGCTTTAGCCCTAAATGCCTGTCATAGACCCAAAGATAAAAATACCATAGATACCATACATATAAACAAAGGTAAAAAAATTACACTCAAATTGGCTACTTCATGGCCAGCACACTTTCCTATTATGGGTACAGGTGTTGATGCCTTTGCTAAACGTTGTTTTGAACTGAGTGGAGGTACCTTAGAGATAAAAGTATTTCCAAAAAATATACTTGTACCTGCCTTGCAAGTTTTTGATGCTACAAGTGCAGCACAAATTGATGCTTTTCACTCTGGTGTATACTACTGGAAAGGCAAAAATCCTGCATTTTCTATTTTTGGTGGGATGCCCTTGGGACTTACAAGTGAAGAGATGATCACATGGATGAAATATGGTGGTGGGTATGCACTTTGGCGTGAGATGTATGGTAAATTTAATCTTTATCCTCTCATAGGTGGTACCACAGGACCCCAAATGGGTGGTTGGTTTAAAAAAGAGATTAAAAGTCTAGCTGATCTTAAGGGACTCAAAATGCGTATTCCTGGTCTTGGTGGTGAGGTGATGAAATTATTGGGAGTCAATCCCGTTTTACTTCCTGCAGGAGAGATATATACTGCTCTTGAACGAGGTACCATAGATGCAACAGAATGGGTAGGACCTGCCTTAGATAGCATGATGGGTTTTGCCAAGGCTGCACCATTTTATTACACAGGTTGGCACGAACCTGGAAGTATTCTGGAAGTGACGTTCAATAAAACAAAATGGGATAAACTCAGCCCTGAGCATCAAGCCATAATCACTGTAGCAAGTGAAGAGATGACTTCCAATATGCTCCAAGAGTTTCGATATAAAAATGCTAAATCCTTGCAAGAATTACCTGTAAGCGTACAGATTAAATCATTTCCAAAAGAGATGATGGATGCAGCAAAAATAGCCCTTAATAAAGTTTTACAAGACGAAAGTAAAAAAAGTAATGACTTTAAACGTGTGCTTAAAAGTTATAATGCCTTTGTAAAACTTAACAAACCATGGGATGATATTAGTACAAAAAACTTTTTAGAAATTAGAGCGTAAAAGAGGATTTTTGATACAATCTAAACAAATAATATATGAGGTGATGTAACGTGGATAAAATCCTACAAATGCTAGAGCTACAACAAGAACTTAATGATGCCACCAATGGTAAAGGCTGGGAAAAAGGCACAACCAAAAACGGCAAACGTATTGACTGGAAACGTTGTACCTATTTAGAATGTGCAGAACTTATAGAATCATATCCATGGAAACATTGGAAAAACATAGATGCACAACCAGATTATGAAAATATTAAAATTGAAACTGTAGATATTTGGCATTTTATCATGTCTCAAGCATTACAAGAGTATAAAATACATCATCTTGGCAACATTGAAGATTTGGCACATGATATCTGCCAACTACCCAATTTTCAAGCATTTACACAGACGCTTACACCTACAAAAAAAGACTATTATGCACAAATAGAAACTGTAGAAAGTCTTATAAAAACACTTTTTTGTGACAATGCTACCACAAAGCTCATAGAAACCTTTATCCATATTTCGATGATGTCTGGACTCAATTTAGATACGCTTTATACACTGTATATTGGTAAGAATATCTTAAATCAATTTAGACAAGACCATGGCTATAAAGAGGGAACATACATTAAAGTATGGAACAAAGAAGAAGACAATGTCACTATGCAAAGTATTTTGGAAGAAAATAAAAACATCACGCCAAAGGCGCTCTATGATGCATTAGAAGAGGCTTACCCTAAAGGGTAAAAGCCGTTTTATTAATCTGCCAATCTTGTTAGGTTCTTTTGTACGACTTTGTTGCCTTTGACTTTTACTTTGGTTGCTATACGTATACTTTTGGGTATATTGTAACCACACTCTCCTGCACAGTTGACCTTACCAATAAGATAATATGATCCAGATGGCACACCATAAAATGCAAATTGACCCTGATCATTTGATGTAGTAAATCGTAAATAATTATAGAGTCTGCTGTCTGCTTTTTCCATTTTATATCCACCAATATAACTTTCATTATACCACTGTTTTGAGTACGAGGTAATTGGGTTTAAATAAAGTCTTGTATTGGAGCCGAATATATGTTTGTTGTAGGCTGTTTTAAGATAAATGGAACCTTTAATCGTCCCATTGCCTGTCGTTGCCAATTTTCTATACTCTTCTACAGGAAAACGCACACGTTCCATCTTCCCTTTCGTATTACTCTCTTTCATTGTTGTTGGCGTTTCTGTAGATACATCATGATTTAAATCAGAGATATCTACATCTTCATCTTTTTCATTTTGTCCTTCTAATGCCCATGTATTTTCTGGCAAAGAACTACTTTTATTTTTTTGAATAACTATTTCTCTTTTAGAACAAGCAGAAAAAAGTAATACAAACAAGAGTACTATCAAAGATATATTTTTATTAAACATTATATTTCCTAATTTTTAAGTATGTAATTATACCTTATTTAGAGTTTTTTTTCATTACATCTTTGGCTATTACGTAAAAATTCTTCCAAATATCCTCTTGCAGATATATCACCATTAAAAGCTGCTTTTTGATACCAAAATGCTGCTTTTTTACAATCTTGCTTTACCATATTTCCCTCTTTATAACGATG
>QNZW01000018.1 GCA_003978375.1 Sulfurovum sp. | reverse complement strand
ACGCTTCTTTAGATTTGAATGCATCTCTATCGCCAAAGGTAAAAACGATATTTGCTGAAGTAGGTGTTTGATCACATTGCCACGAATTATTAATGTATTGTAAAGTTTCTATATGCATTTTATTTTCCTAAGTTTCTAGAAAATTTTAACCCAAAGTAGATAGTCGTAATCCCTTATGCAGACTTTGAGTTCAATAGATATTTAATATCATATAAGTATCTATTTAACTAGATGAGTATTAGTAGCTATTGTATCATAAGTTCATAAAAGATTATTTTATCTGCTTCAATTTACAAAAAAAAG
The DNA here is from genome assembly GCA_003978375.1 of Sulfurovum sp. GTDB lineage: Bacteria > Campylobacterota > Campylobacteria > Campylobacterales > Sulfurovaceae > Sulfurovum. The sequence goes on along the minus strand of QNZW01000018.1, from coordinate 3,568 downwards.
AACCATGTTGTTCTTTTTTTATAAAGAAATGTTAAGATAAATTTTATTAATAAGGAGAAAAAATGTGTATACCAGCGTATTATAAATATCTGTTTTTTGCAATTGTAGTGGGTACTTTGGTGATATTGGCTATCTTTTATAATAGAATATTTTATATGATTCCTGTGTTTGTATTTTCTATTATTTGGAGTCGCGTTTTATGCCCAAACTGCCATCAGTCTTTGTTGAAAAATGAAAAAGGGTGGTATGTGTTTACGATGAGAAGTACTTGTCGTCACTGTGGCTATGATACATTGTTGTGTGATAAAAATACCTAAGATATGAAGAGTCAACAGCTTAAACGATTTGCTTCGGTTATCATAGCTATTGCTTTTATAGTCTTTGTTTATGGGACATATAGGGTGATAAAAATAGTCAATAAAACACGTATAGGTACCTCTGATGGCACATATGTCTCCTATGTGAGTAACACCAAAGAGATTCAGCAAAAAGCTTATAGCCTGATAGAAACATGCAAGAGCCAAAGATGTAAAGTGCAGCATCTTTTAAATTTTGCTTCTAATATACCTTACAGTACAAATAGATTTCAACAAAATTCTCCTCAAAAAACCATACAAAAAAATTTTGGTGATTGTGACGATAAAAGTAATTTGCTTATCTCTATGCTTCATGCAGTAGGAATAGAGGCTTATTTTGTGTTGGTGCCCAAACATATATTTGTGATTGTTCCTCTAAAAGATAAAAAATTAGCGAGTAAAAAAGGACTTTGGATTAATGGGAAAAAATATTATATTTTAGAGAGCACAGCAAAAGATTCTGTTATTGGGTTTCCTTTGCACTATAAACTAACAGATATTCATGCCATTTTAGAGCCTTTTAGTAATCAAAAAATTGAGATACAAACACTAAACTATAAACTTTAGTCATTAAGACTAAACTATCTTAACAAAAAAACTTGATATTTTTGTAAAAATATATTATAATCGCATAAAATTAATTACATTCATTAGGAGAAACATCATGGCTAAACATCAGTTTCAAACAGAAATAGGGCAACTTTTAAAGCTTATGACACATTCACTTTATTCAAATAAAGAGATTTTTTTAAGGGAGTTGATTTCTAATTCAAGTGATGCATTAGATAAGTTTAACTACCTTTTACTTACAGATCCAAAATTCAAAGGTGAAGATTGGAGTGGAAAAATTTCCATCAAACTCGACAAAGAAGACGGCTCTATTACCATTGCTGATAATGGAATAGGTATGAATGAAGAAGACTTGATGGACAATCTTGGGACGATTGCAAAGTCTGGTACAAAAGCATTTATGGAGAGCCTTACAGGAGATGCCAAAAAAGATTCTAATCTTATAGGACAATTTGGGGTTGGATTTTACTCTGTCTTTATGATAGCAGATAATGTAGATGTTATCTCTAAAAAAGCAGGAGATGATCAGGCTTATATGTTTTCAACAGAAGGTACAGGAGAGTATGAAGTAAAACCTGTCACAAAAGAGTCTCATGGTACTGTGATTTATATCAAGCTAAAAGAAGATGAAAAAGAGTTTTTAGATAAATGGAGAGTGGAAGAGGTTGTCAAAAAATATTCAAACCATATTGCGTATCCTATCGTATTGAATTATAGTGAAGAAGAGACTACTGGTGAGGATGACAAAAAAGAGACAAAAACCGTACAAAAGTCTGAACAAATCAATGCAGCAACAGCACTCTGGACCTTACCAAAATCTGAACTTAAAAAAGAAGATTATATCGAATTTTATAAAAGCATCTCTCATGGAGATGATGATCCTCTTACCTATATGTATAATAAAATAGAAGGGGCCAATGAGTTTACAACACTCTTTTATATCCCCAAAAAAGCACCGATGGATATGTATAGAGCAGATTACCAACCTGGGGTAAAACTTTATGTAAAACGTGTGTTTATTACTGATGATGATAAAGAGCTGTTGCCACCATATCTTAGATTTGTAAAAGGTGTTATAGATTCTGAGGATTTACCATTGAATGTCTCTCGTGAATTGCTACAAGAAAATAGAATCTTAGCCAATATCAAACAAAATGCAGTGAAGCGTATTTTGGGGGCGATTAAAAAACTAGACAGTGAAAAAATGGAAATTTTTACTAAAGAGTACAATAAAGTGATTAAAGAGGGAATCTATATTGACCATGTGAATAAAGAGACTTTACTTGAAATTGTACGCTATAAAAGTTCAAGTGAAGAGGGAATGATCTCTTTAGATGACTATATCTCGCGTGGTAATTCTGAGAAAAAAGAGATCTATTATATAGTGGGTGAAGACGAAAAGGTACTTCGTAACTCTCCATTGCTTGAAGCCTACAAAAAAGCAAATATAGAAGTGCTTATTATGGATGACAATGAGGTAGATAGCATTGTTACGCCAATGATAGGAAGCTATAAAGAGTGGAATTTAAAAGATATTACAAGTATTGATGCGCCAGATACTAAAACAAAAGAAGAGGCAGAAGAGATAGCAAAAGAGTTTAAATCTTTAACAGAGAAAATCAAAAAAGTATTGGGTGAAGAGGTGAAAGAGGTAAAGACAACAAGTCGACTTACCCAGAGTCCATCTTGTGTTATCAAGGATCCATCCGATCCTATGGCAGGTATGGCAGCCATGTTTGCACAGATGGGGCAAGAGATGCCAGAGACACCACTTATTTTAGAGATAAATCCAGAGCATGAGATGATTAAAAAACTTGATGGACTCAAAGATGATGCACTCTTTGATGAAACGGCATGGATACTCCTAGATACTGCAAAACTCTCAGAAGGATTAGAGCCCAAAGACAAAGCTGCATTTGCACAAAGAATAGCATCGTTAGCAAATAAAGCACTCTAATATGTATCACTAATATTTTATATGATAGAATCTCTATCATATAAAAGGATATTCGTGATACAACAGTTTTCCCCTCAAAAAAAAGCAACAGTTATTTCGAGTTTTGTTGCCACCTGTCTTATGATTGTAAAATTGGCTATTGGGGTAGCCAGTGGATCTGTGGCTGTACTTGCTTCTGCAATTGATTCATTACTAGACACCTTAGTCTCTTTGTTTAACTTTTTTGCGATTAAAAAATCTGAAGAAAATCCTGATGAGATGTATCAGTATGGTAAGGGAAAAATACAAGCAATCGCTGCAGTTATAGAAGGCACAGTGATTAGTATGTCTGGGATTTATATCATCTATGAAGCTATCAAAAAATTAAAAAATGAAAGCGTTACGACCCTACTCGCACCATCTATTTGGGTGATGTTATTTTCTATTATTGTGACCTACTTGTTAGTACGCTATTTATTACGTATTGCCAAAGAGACAGATAATCTAGTCATCAAAGCAGATGCATTGCATTATCAAACAGATTTGTGGTCTAATGCTGCTGTGCTTGTGTCTTTGGCTTTGGTATATCTTACAGGTATGGATGCTATTGATGCGATGGTTGGTTTAGGTATAGGGGTGTATATTATCTATTCTGCTTATGAGATTATACAAGAGGGCATAGAGATTCTTTTAGATAAAGCACTTG
>QNZW01000043.1 GCA_003978375.1 Sulfurovum sp. | reverse complement strand
ATAGTCTCATTAATGATGTTATTTATATTTAAGCGTATAAAAATATTATGGATTCTTCTTCTACCCAATATTTTGCCTGTAGTACTTGTACTTGGGATGATGGGATGGGTAGGATTTACTATTGATATGGGTGTAGCTATTGCAGGGGCTATCATAATTGGAGTGGCAGTAGATGATACGATACATTTTCTTGTAAAGTATTTTGATGCACGAAAGAGAGGACTGAGCATGAGTGAGACCTTTGATGAGGTATTACACTATGCAGGAAGAGCTATATTCTTTACTACAGTGGTATTGAGTATCTCTTTTTCTATTTTTGTTTTTTCTGAATTTACCCCAAATCAAAACTTCGGAGTGGTGACTGCAACAGCACTCATCATAGCACTCATTGTAGATTTACTTTTCTTACCAGCTTTACTTTCAGTTGCAGATAGAAAAGAGAACTACACCACTACATTAAAAAATACAAAGGATAGAAAATGAATAAAATATTAATAATCACCGCACATCCAAGTAGTAAAAATCTTACTAAAGCTATAGCAGATATATACCAAACAGAAAGAGAGAAAAAAGGAGACAAAGTAGAAATTATCGATTTATATACAGATAAACAGATGCCCTTTTTGGCATTTGAAACCCATCATGATTTAGCTAAAAAAGATGAAGTACGAGACTATTATCAAGCAAAGATAAAACAAGCAGATGAAATAGTATTTGTCTATCCTTTTTGGTGGGGGACGATGCCTGCTATTTTAAAGAATTGGCTTGATTCAGTTCTTACTATAGGATTTGCTGCATTTTACAATGAAAAAGGACGACCTGTGGGTCTTTTACAGGGAAAGTCAGTTCGAATTTTCTCTACTTCAGGAGCACCTACGTTTTTTTACTGTATCAATGGTATACGCCGTGCCAATAAAAAGATATGGAAGCAGACAATAGTTGAGTTATGTGGTATGAAATTTGAGGGATATCATCTTTTTGGAGGCGTAGATACATCAGGCAAAAATGTAGAAAAAAATAGCACAATAATTATTGTATCAAGATATCTTGATATAATATGAAATTAATTATTTGATAAACAAAGGAAATCAATGTATGAAAAACTAGAAACATTTATGGGAAGAGTTGGAGGGTTTATTTATGATAATCCTCTTAAAGTGATACTTTTTGTGGTATTGCTTTTGGCAATACCTATCTCTCATGTACCGCAAATCAAGATGGATACTTCTACAGAAGGTTTTATGCATCCAGAAGACCCAGTACTCATTGAATACAATAAATTTAGAGCACAATTTGGTCGTGATGAACGTATTGTACTTGCGATAAAGAGTGATCATATTTTTAGTATAGATTTCTTAAAAAGATTAAGAAAATTACATGAAGAGATAGAAGAGAAAGTACCCTATCTGAATGATGTCACTTCTTTGTATAATGTACGTAATACCAGAGGTGAGGGCGATAAGCTAATTACCGATGATTTACTTGAACCTTTTCCTACCACCCAAGCAGAAGTAGATGCCATTAAAAAACAAGCTATGGCTTCACATTTTTATAAAGATTTAATACTTAGTGAAGATGGTAAGATGACTACAATTGTGATAGAGACAGATGCCTATTCTCATGAGGGAGACAAAGAGGTATCTGTAGATGATGCTTTTGATGAAGGTTTTAGTGATGAAAAAACAGATCAGAAAAAAGAAGAAAAAGTATTCTTAACTGATGCAGAAAATCATGAGCTTATTGCCAAGATAGAGGAGATTATCAAAAAATACGAAACAGACACTATACAAATTTATGTGGCTGGTTCGCCTGTTGTTAACAATTCACTTAAAGCACAAATGCAAGCAGATATGCAAAAGTTTATGCGTATTACTTTTTTGATTATTATGGTGTTTTTATTTGTGATGTTTAAACGTGTCACAGCAGTGGTGTACCCACTTTTAGTGATTATCTTATCACTTCTTGCGACTGTGGGTATGATGGCATGGACAGGGACAGCATTTAAACTGCCTACACAAATTGTACCCTCCTTACTACTAGCTGTCAGTGTAGGAGCTACGGTGCATATACTCTCTATTTTCTTCGATGCATTTAATAGCACGGGCGATAAAAAAGCTGCTATGGTACATACCTTAAGACACTCTGGTTTAGCCATTGCAATGACTTCCATCACCACAGCCATAGGAGTAGGGTCTTTTTCGGGTTCCGAAGTAGCACCTATCTCTGATTTGGGTATTTTTGCCTCATTTGGCGTTATGGTTTCTTTATTTTTAACATTGATACTTTTACCAGCACTTTTAAGCATCACGCCTTTAAAACAAAAATCTAAACAAGAGCGTGGTAAATTAGACAATCTTATGAAAAAACTAGCCATTGTACCTATGAAATACTATAAAAGTATTATTGTAGTAAGTGCAGTTCTTGTGGCTGTGGCTCTTTTGGCTGCTACAAAGATTGAGCTTTCACACAATCCACTCTTTTGGTTTCAGCCAGATGATTATAATAGAGTCTCAACATTGGCGATTGATAAAGAGATGAATGGATCTGTTACTATGGAGGTGGTTGTCGATACCAAAAAAGAGAATGGATGGAATGACCCTCAAAGACTCAATACGCTTAATGACTTTTCAAAAGAGCTCGAAGCTTATACTGATAAATATACTCATGTAGGTAAAGTAGTATCGTTGGCAACTATTGTGAAGGAGACTAACAGAGCATTACACGAAAATGATGAAACATTTTATAGTATTCCAAAGAATGCGAACCTTGTTTCACAAGAGCTTCTTCTGTTTGAAAATTCAGGTTCTGATGATTTGGAAGATGTGGTAGATTCTCAGTTTTCTAAAGCACGTATTACCATCAAATTACCATGGACAGATGCTGTGAAGGCTACAGAGGTACTCAATTATGTCAAAACAGCAGCACACAAGGCATTCCCAAATGATACGGTAGAAGTCACAGGGATGATACCATTGCTGATAAATACATTTGCAGGTGCGGTACACTCTTCTGTGGTCAGTTACACCATTGCCTTTATAGCTATTACTTTTATGATGATGCTCATTTTAGGTTCAGTACGCATTGGGTTGATTAGTATGATACCCAATCTTACACCTATTATCTTAGGATTATTGCTCATGTATATTGCCAATATTCCTTTAGATATGTTTACTTTGCTTATTGGGAGTATAGCCATAGGTCTTGTTGTGGATGACACCATACATTTTACACACAATTTTAGGAGATACTACCATGAGAGTAAAGATGTGTATCAGGCCATAGAGCAAACATTCTTTACTACAGGTAAGGCGATGCTTATCACTACGATTGTGCTCTCATTGGGCTTTTATGCCTATATGTTGGCCCATATGATTTCGGTACAAAACTTTGGATTGCTTACAGGTACAGTGATAGTGATGGCACTTTTGGCTGACTTGCTCCTAGCACCTGCACTTATGATAGTTGCCGCGAAACGTGGTTGGATATAATATACACATTAAAAAAAGGAAAAAATATGAAACATACAAAAAAATTATTTATTGGATTGGCACTAGGACTTAGCATTTTAACAACACAAGCACTTGCAGATGATGCAAAGGCAAGAGCTATTATGGAAAAAGTAGATGCACGAGATGATGGTAAAACATTGGAACAAAATATGCGTATGATATTGATAGATAAAAACGGGAAACAAAGAAACAGAAACTTGCATACCTATGGTAAAGATTTTGGTCCAGATAGACATCAAATAATGTTTTTTAAATCACCAGCAGATGTAAAAAATACTTCGTTTTTAACCTATGATTATGATAATGCCAATAAAGATGATGATCAGTGGCTTTATCTACCGGCACTTAAAAAAGTAAAGCGTATTCCTAGTTCTGATAAAAGTTCTAGTTTTATGGGATCAGACTTTTCTTACTTTGATATGACAGATAGAGATTTATCTGATTATAATTTCAAATTGCTAAAAGAGACTAAGGTAAGAGGACATGATGCTTGGATGATAGAATCAACCCCACGCAATAAAAAAGTAGTGAAAGAATCAGGATATACAAAAACCATAGCCATTGTCAGAAAAGACAATTATGTGGTGGTTCGTGCAATTAACTTTATGCGTAATGGTAAAAAGAAATATATGGATATTACAAGACTTCATCAACAAGGTGGTGTATGGCTTCCAGATCAGATTACTATGACAACCAAAAAAGGTAAAAGAATGACACATAAAACCATTTTGCAATTTTCTGGTATTAGACTGAATAAGCCTATAAATAATACGATGTTTACAACAAGACGTTTGGAAAAAGGACTTTAAAATGTATAAACGAAGTACGGTGTTATCTCTTTTGCTTTTGAGTACAATGTATGCACAGAGTGTGGATGAAGACTTAGCAGGATTTGAAGATACACCTACACAAATAAAGCAAAATACTCAAAAAAACACTAACGTAATGGATGGGTTTGATGAGGACAATACTCAAAAAATGACAGACAGTGATGAGAGTGAAGATTTAGGACTTACAGGAAAGTTTACAGAACAAGCAACCTACTCATACAATGGTAAAAAACCACATGATGAACTCACTTCACTTAAATCATCACTTTTTTTAGACTATGAGCATAAGTTTCATAATAATTGGCGATTTAAAACCAATGCAAAAGCCTATTATGATGCCATCTATGATATAAGAGGAGAAGAGAATTATAGTAAAGATGAGCGTGATGCCTTTCAAAGTGAAGTAGAACTATATGATGCTTATTTAGAGGGAAGCCTAAGAGAAAATTTAGACTTGAAATTAGGACGACAAGTAGTAGTATGGGGAAGAAGTGACACTATACGAATTACAGATGTCTTAAATCCTTTAGATAACAGACGTCCGGGTATGGTTGAC
>QNZW01000046.1 GCA_003978375.1 Sulfurovum sp. | reverse complement strand
AATGATCCCCTCTTTTGTACTCTATAAAATTCCTCTACACTACAGAGGGAAAAAAATAGAATTTTTCAGTAGCCTAAAAAGTATTGTGATACATCTATTGATGATTGCCCTTTCTTTGTTTTTATTTTCAAAGTTTTACACCTCATTCTTCAGAGAACACCAAAATCTTCGTCTTTATGCCAATCCTCTAAGTGCCATTTACAACAGTGTTGCATATACCTATCATCAGCTACAAGACACGCGTATCCCAATGAAAATTATAGGAGAAGATGCCCACATAGAAAAAGAATCTACAGAAAAAAGAAAAATTGTTATTATGGTTGTGGGTGAAGCAGCAAGAGCAGACCATTTTTCTCTCAATGGCTATCAAAAACAGACCAATCCTTTATTGGCACAAGAAAATATTATTAATTTTTCAAATTTCTATTCTTGTGGTACCACTACGGCTGTTTCTGTGCCTTGTATGTTCTCAGTGTATACGCGTAAAACCTACAATTCTCAAAAAGGATACAACACCTACAATGTCTTAGATATACTACACAAAGCTGGTGTAGAAGTACTGTGGAGAGATAACAATTCTGACTCCAAAGGTGTCGCTGTTCGTCTAGATTATGCATACTATAAAACAGATACTTTAAATTCAAAATGTGATATAGAGTGTCGTGATGAAGGAATGCTTGTAGGGCTTGACAGTATCATCAAAAAAGAGCACAATGATATACTTATTGTCTTGCACCAAATGGGGAACCATGGACCTGCTTATTATCAACGCTACCCAAAATCATTTGAAGTCTTTACACCAGTATGTCGAAGTAATCAGTTAGAGACTTGTACAAAAGAGGAGATAAACAATGCGTATGATAATGCCCTACGCTATACAGACTATTTTCTTTCTAAAACAATTCATCTCTTAAAACAATATACAAACACAGCAGATACTGCGATGATATATATCGCAGACCATGGTGAGTCACTAGGAGAAGGAGGGCTTTATTTACATGGACTTCCATATTTTATGGCACCAGATTATCAAAAACATGTAGGTGCATTTATGTGGTTTAGTAAAGATTTTCCTATCAATAAAAATACCATAAAAGAAAAATCAAAATACAAATATAGTCAGGACAATCTTTTTTCTACCTTGCTTGGTCTTTTCAAGGTAAGAACCAAAGTTTATGAAAAGAAGATGGATATTTTAGCAAATTAAGGGCATTGAAAGTACCCTTAACGCAATAAATCTTTGACACTTTGCATAGGGTCTTTGTTTTCATTGATCATTGCATATACTTCTTGGGCGATAGGTAGATAAATCTCTTTATCTGTGGCGATTTTATGTAAAGCCTTTGCTGTGGGTACACCCTCTGCAACTTCTCCTAAATCTTTAAGTATCTCATCCATATTTTTACCATTAGCTAGACCTAACCCTACTCTATAGTTACGTGAAAGTGTAGAACTTGCAGTTAAAAACAGATCGCCTGCTCCACCTAAAGAGAGAAAGGTATCGCGTTTGGCACCAAATACCTCTCCAAAACGTGTCATCTCCACCAAACCACGAGATATAAGTGCTGCTCTTGCATTGTTCCCCAAGCCTAATCCGTCACTTACTCCTCCTGCAATAGCTATAACATTTTTATATGCACCAGAAACTTCAGCACCAATGACATCATCACTCACATATCCTTTGATATAAGAAGGTAGTGCATCTACGTACGCTTGTGCCAATGCTTCGTTGGTAGAGCTTATGATAAGTGCTGTGGGTAGTGAGGCTTGTACCTCAGTTGCAAAAGAGGGTCCAGAGATAAAAGCCAATCTCTCTTTGGGTACAAAATCCCCATAAATTTCATTTAAAAACGCCCCTGTACTTGTCTCTATACCTTTGGCTGCTACAAGTATATTTTGTCCATGGTCAACAAAATTTTCTTTCATCCACTGGCGTACAAACTGTGCAGGAATAGCAAGAATAATATACGCATATGCCAATGCTTCAGACATAGGCACAAAATTTTCAATCTCTCTTGTGTTACGAGAAGAGATAACAACGTCATTATTTTGACTATAGGCATGATAGAGAGCTGTGCCCCATTTTCCTGCACCAATGATTGCTATTTTCACTATGGCTCCTTGTTTTGTGCGACTATCTGAGTAAATAAATCTAGTGAATCCACTGTACCAAGACAGACAATCGTATCACCACTGTCTAGTTTATGATTGATACCTGTTGTAATAAAAATAAAATCACTGCCTAACTCTTGATCAACCATGCCTACTAAAAGGATATTATACTTAGAAATATCTAAATCATTGGTGTTTTTACCATCTAAAAATGAATCTTTGGGGATAAAAATTTCTCTGAAATGAATACCCTCTTGATGGTTTAAAAAACCATCAAGAATTCTAGTTGCTGTAGGTTTGGTGAGAATATTATGCACCCTATTGGCACTAACCTCATAAAGATCTATCACATTATCTGCACCTGCCATTTTAAGTTTTTGCGTCGTATAGATTGAATCTGAGATGGCTATGATAAATGCATTTTTATAAAGTGATTTAAGTGATAAAGTTAAAAATACATTGTGATGTTCATCATCCATCACACATACTATTTTAGCGTAGCTATCTATGGAAAGTTGCTCAAGCTCATCATCATCTGTGATATCAATTCGATACATATTTTCAAACTCATGCTTAAGAAAATTTTGTTCATTCTCCTCTATGGAAACTACTATATCTACATAAAATCCGTCATCTTTAAGACTTTTGGCTATGCTTCTACCATGATTACCATATCCAAATAGAAGTATTTTCTTATCCATCTACATTCTCCAATAGCCTATTTTTAAAATACTCCAAACTAATCTCTTGACATAAAACAAGTAGCACATCATGCTCTTGGATAAGTGTATCATCACTTGGATTAAAAAGAAAATCATCACCTCTTTCTATACCAACGAGCAAAAGTTTATTCTTTTTAAAAGCGAGTGATCCTACACTTTTCCCAACGATACCAATATGATTGTATGCTATTATCTCATGAGATATATTGTTTCCCTCCAGTATACCTTTCATGGCTTTGTACATGGCAGGTTGTGTGATGGCAGCATGTACCATTGAGTTTGCAACGATATTAGGAAGCAATACATAATCTACACCAGCAAATTTAAACTTCTTTGCCATCTTGTCGCTACTAGCCCTTGCTATGACTTTGATTTGTTTAGATACTGTTTTTGCATTGAGGCTAATGTATATATTTTCTATGTCATTTGCGGCCAAACATAGTACTGTGATTTGTGCATTTTGTGTATTGAATTTTTGTAATGTTTTGTATCTACTTGCATCTTCTTGTATCACAGCATACCCATCTTTTTGTGCTTCAAGAACTCGGGTAGAATCTTTTTCTAAAATAACATAATTTTCCATAGTATGTTTGCCTTGACGCAAAAACATCTTTGTCATTTGTCCATAGCCACAGATAATCAAAAATGATTTGCTCTTATTAATCTGTTCTACCACCCTTCCCTCTTTTAATTCTGATAATTTTTCAGAAAAAGCTGAGACAATGACTGAAGTGGCAAAAGAGAGCATAGCAATACCACCTATAATCACCAACATAGACACCACTTTACCTGCATGAGTGACGGGTGTTATGTCTCCATAACCTACGGTTGATATGGTTACAAGAGCCCAGTACATTGCATCAAAGAGTGTATTGATATGTGGATTTACTTTTTCTTCTAAAACATAAAGAGATATACCTGCTGTTACAATCATAAACATAAGTATAAGCAGTAGTGTCAAGAGTTCAAAACGTTTGTTTGAGAGTACTTCAATGAACTGATTGATACTTTTTGTATAGCGTAAAAGTTTTAACACCCTAAAGAGTATAAA
>QNZW01000024.1 GCA_003978375.1 Sulfurovum sp. | reverse complement strand
AGATTGTAACACACAGCATCTACACTTTTTTGGGTGAGCAAAGAGGTGGCATTGTGCAGTCCTTCTTTGCTATCCATCTCTGCTTTAAAAGCAACTGTTTTGATATCTGTTTTATCTACACTAGAGAGAATATCAGGAGTCTGCTCAAGTTCAATATGCCAAGAATCTCCAAGTGTGGCTTTTTTGAGTTTTCCCTCTTGTGGAAATTTAGGTGTAAAATCTGCTACGGCTGCGACCATAAAAAGATAAGGTGTTTTTTGTATGAGATGTCTGTCACTGGCGTTCATAGAAGGTTTTGACATTTTTCCTTTTTTGGCTACACGTATCGCATCTTGTGTATAGGCTAACATCTCTTTGGCATCATCTATTTCGATAGTATAAAGTGTAGAGGGAAGTCCCTCTTTTCCCATCGTTGTAATATAGCAAACATCAGCCCCTTTAAGATACAAAGAGAGACAAAGTGCTTTTGCCATTTTCCCGGAAGAGAAGTTGGAGATGTAGCGTACTTCATCTATTTTTTCTCTTGTACCTCCTCCTGTGACTACGATACGTCTATCTTCCCAAAAGTCTTCTTTAAGGAGTGCTTTTGCTGTTTCAAAGAAAATTTCCGAAGGGGTTGCTAAAGCACCATTGCCTACATCACCACAAGCCAAAAGTTTCTCTTGTGGGCTGATGATGACATAATCATTTACGCCTAACATTTTAAGGCTTCCTGTGGTGTAATGGTTTGCCAACATTTGGGTATTTGCTGCAGGGGCTACTAACATTTGTCCTTTGAAAGCCAATGCACTCTGCGTAAGAATATTATCAGCGATGCCTTTGCTTAATTTGTTGAGGGTATTTGCAGTTGCTGGGGCTATTATAAATACATCACATTTTTTACCTATTTCTATATGGTTTAGTGTACTACTCCAAGACTCAGAACTGTCAGTAAGTACAGCATTACGTGTCAATGCTTCAAAGGTAAGTGCTGAGACAAAACGCTCAGCTGCATTTGTCATTACCACATGTACTTCTGCACCTGCTTGGATAAATAGTCGTGCCAAATCACAAGCTTTATAGGCAGATATACTGCCTGTCACACCTAAGAGTATAGATTTTCCTGTTAAATCAACTTGCATAATTATGCCTTTTTAAAAAACGTATAAAAGAAATTTTTAATACTTTTTTGAGGGCTACGAGAGAGCACTAAATCTCCAGAATCAACATCTTTTGTTACGGTTGTACCTGCGGCAATCATCACATCATCAGGAATGGTTACTGGAGCCACAAGCTGTGTGTCACTGCCTACAAATACATTTTTACCAATATGGGTTTGGTATTTATGTTTGCCATCATAGTTACAAGTGATGACACCTGCACCGATGTTAGAACCCTCATTGATTGTTGCATCACCAATATAGGCTAAATGCCCAGCTTTTACACCTAAAAGTGTAGATTTTTTAACCTCCACAAAATTACCAATGTGTGTATCTATCAGTTTGGAGTCTGGTCGTACCCTTCCCATTGGTCCCACATCAGAGTTTTCTATATGTGCATCTTCTATCACTGAATGTGTTTTAATGTGTGAATTTATAATACGAGAAGCACCTTGTATGCTTACGCCATTTTCAAGCATGCACTCTCCCTCAAATGTAGCACGACAATCTATGTAAATGGTCTCTGGTAATCTCATACTCACCCCATGTTTCATCCATTCTGTTTTAATGCGACGTTGAAGTATCTCTTCAGCATCGGCAAGATCAAGTTTGGAGTTTACGCCTTTAAATTCCTCTTCTTCCACATAGACAGGATGTACACTTTTTCCTTCATCTACAGCCATTTTTATAATATCTGTAAGGTAATATTCTTTTTGTGCATTGTGATTATGAAGTGCAGGAATATATTTTTCTAATAAAGCCGTATCGACTGCGTAGATACCAGCATTGACTGTTTGTGTAAGAAGTTGGGTGTGATTACAATCTTTTTGTTCTACAATTTCCAATACATTTCCCTTCTCAATGATGACACGTCCATACCCTGTAGGATCTTGCAGTGTAATCACAGACATATTGATGTCAGCATCTCCCGAAGTAAGTGCCAAAAGAGAATCTTTGGTAATCAGTGGCATATCTCCATTAAGTATGAGGGTGCGTTCATTTTTTGTCTTTACACCTTTCATGGCTCCACCAGTACCTGGAAATTTTTGAGCATCTTGTCTATGAAAATGTATGCCTTCATAATGAGTCTCTATCTCTTTTTGAATGCGTTCAGCCTGATGATAAAGGACCACAGTAATATCGTCACTTACCTCTTTAGCTGCATCTATAGCATGAAACAACATAGATTTACCAGAGATTTTATGTAAAACTTTAGGGGTAGTAGATTTCATTCTTGTACCTTGACCTGCTGCCAATATCACGACACTTATAGACATTTTTTGTACCTTTACGATAGAATTGCATAAATATTATTATTGCGATTATACCTAATTGTAATTAAAGGCATAAATTTGATATGTAAACATTTTGGGTCTTGTGGGTCATGTGGACTTTTTGATATGCGTTATGAACAACAACTAAAAGAAAAAAAACAAAACGTTTCTAGACTGTTAAAACCATTTTTTAATAAAACATTAGAGGTGTTTGATTCACCTAGTGCACACTATAGAGCTAGGGCAGAGTTTCGTATTTGGCATGAGGGAGATAGGTGCGATTATGCGATGGGAAATATCAGCAAAGATGGTGCTATAAATATAGAAGAGTGTCCAAAAGTAATCTATCCCATAGAAAAACGTATGTGGAAATTATTAGATAAAATAAATGCCTCTACAACAGTACTTAAAAATCGTCTGTTCGCAGTAGAATTTTTAGCAACAACGACAGATGAGTGTCTTATTACTTTGTTGTATCATAGAAAACTAGATGATACGTGGAGTGAAGAAGCAAAACGTTTAGAGAGTGAATTAAACTGTAAAGTCATGGGACGAAGCCGTAAACAAAAAGTGATACTCTCCGATGAATTTGTAACCGAAAGATTAGAAATAGATGGTAAAACATTTACCTATGTACAGTATGAAAGTGGATTTACACAGCCAAATCCTACAGTCAATGTGAAGATGATAGAGTGGGCTATATCACAGGCTAAAACAGTAGGGAAGGGAGACTTTTTAGAAGCATATTGTGGGTTAGGAAATTTCACATTACCACTTAGTCACTATTTTGACAAAGTCTTAGCCACAGAGATTAGTAAAAACTCTATTAACGCCGCCTTAGAAAACTGTGCATTAAACAATGTAGAAAATATCACATTTGCAAGACTCTCCGCTGAAGAGATGACAGAAGCACTCAGAGGTGAAAGAGCCTTTAATAGACTACGTCATATAGACCTAGAGAGTTACAACTTCTCCACTGTACTAGTAGATCCACCACGAGCAGGATTAGATGACTCCAGCACAGAACTCATCATGACCATAGATAACATCATTTACATTTCATGTAACCCAGAAACTCTAGCAAGAGATTTGGAAACACTCACAACCACACACAAAGTAGTAGAAGCGGCAATATATGATCAATTCCCACATACCTCTCACACAGAAAGTGGCGTATTTTTACAGAAAAAAAAGAAATAGTTGTTTTTTTGATATAATGTAAAATATATTATTTTTTAAAGGGAAAAAGATGATAGATTTTAATGTACTCATTGTAGATGATGTTGAGGTGAATATTCAAGTTGCTATGAATATTTTAAAAGAAGAAAATTATAATCTTACTTTTGCCTCTTCAGGAGAAGAAGCATTGTCTCTTGTAAAAGAGCTTAGGTTTGATCTTATTTTACTTGATTTGATGATGCCAGAAATGGATGGTTTTACTGTTTGTAAAGCCATCAAAAAAATACCCAATAAATCAGACACACCTATT
>QNZW01000152.1 GCA_003978375.1 Sulfurovum sp. | reverse complement strand
TTGGAAGTATACCTGTATTTTATACACCATATTTAGCTTTTTCTACCAACAAAGAAAGAAGTTCAGGGCTACTCTTCCCACTTTTTGGGTATGTTGCAGATGAAGGGATGATTTATGAGCAACCTATTTTTTGGAATATATCACCGAGTATGGATTTACAGATTAATCCACAAATACGAACAAGTCGTAATGTAGGACTCTATAGTACCTTCCGTTTTGTAGACAGTAACCATTCTAAAGGTAAAATTCGAGTTGGTTATTTTAAAGACAGTGAAGCATATCAAAAAAGAGAAAAAACAAAAGAGTTGAAACATTATGGGGCAGAGTTTTTATATGAGTCATCAGAACTCTTTTCTCAAAATTTTTCAAAAGAGGTAAAAGATGGATTACTGATTGACTTAATCTATCTTAATGATGTCGATTATTTATATTTGCAAAAAAAACCTATACACTTTGGATTAACCCCAAAACAAGAATCTAGAATTAATTACTTTATACATGACAATGAATACTACATGGGATTGAATGCCAAATATATTATAGATATAAGAAAAGAGAATAATGATAAAGAACTTCAAATACTTCCAAGGTTGCAATTACATAAGTATTTAAATCATCTTGTTTGGGATAACCTTACCTATAGTATAGACTTGCAAACAAGTAATTTTAACAGAAAAGAAGGACTTACCTTACAACAAGTAGAATTTACTGTTCCACTCACTTGGACGATGTCTCTTTTTGATGATTATTTAAATATTTCTCTTGGTGAAAAGTTTTATTATCGTAAATATCTTTTTGCGAACGAAACATTAAAATACGATAATTTCCAATATTATAGCAATATTCATCAAGCATCTATTTTTACAAATTTGACCAAAAAATATACAAATTTTGTACATGTGATTCAGCCTACGATTGAGTACATAAGACCAGGAAGTGAAAATGAGAGTCCTATAGGATTTGATGCTTTAAATACCATTCAAAAACCATTTGTAGAAGCAGGATTACCGCAAGAGCAATACCGTATAGGATTTAATCAATATTTTTATGACAATGATAAAACAACACTGAAATTTTTTCAAAGATTTTACCAAAATTACTATCCACAAAAAGATTATAAATGGAGTGATTTAGGCAATGAGATGCAATACAACTTTGGAAAATGGAGTTTATATAGTAATTTAATTTATGCACCAAAATTTTCAAAAATACGTGAAGCCACAACAGGTATATTTGTACGTAAAGATGCCTATACATTTTATGCAACACATAGCTATAAAAAAGTGTTAGAAAATGCCAAAAAGCCAGCATTGGCCAATGATATTATTTTAGATTTTTCTTATGTGTATAATAATCGCATAAGTATTTTTGGTGGGTTTACATATAATCTCGATGCAGAAAGCAGTAAACAATGGAAGCTAGGAGGTGGGTATAATAGAGATTGTTGGGGCATTACTGGCTCTTTACGACAAGATATTAGACCTACGGCCAATGGTGTTAAAAAAGACAATACTTTTTATCTTCAGCTTGATTTTAAGCCCTTTGCTAGTATGGGTGTAAGCAGAAAAGAGATAGATGAAAATAGGTAGGTAAAAGAGAATGCAAGATCTTGCAAGAGAGATACAATCTGCATTGGATATTTTAGAGTTACCTCCTTTTATTAGTAAAGATGATATTAAAAAACAGTATTATTTTCTTGCAAAAAAGCAACATCCAGATTTGGGTGGAAGTGCTAAAAAAATGGAGCAGATAAATGTTTCTTATGCACTTTTGATGAAATATATAGAAGAGTTTCGTTATACTTTTGATGAAGAGGAAGTTTTTAGACAAAACCCAGGAGTCAATCATGTCCAGAGATTTAAAACATAATTATTTTGAAAACAGGGCTGATGCTTCTGCACAACTTATTGATGTACTTCCTTTAGGATTATTACTCAAAAATGAAACGGTGATTATTGCAGTGAGTGAGGGAGGTGTTTTTTTTGCAGATCAAATCGCAAAAAAAGTAGATGCACAGATGGACATTTTATTGACTGAGCCAGTACTTGCACCCAATAATGCTGAGTTAGCTATTGCTATGACATCAGAAACAGAAGAAGTACTGATGCATAAAGCATTGATAGAATCATTTGGTATCAATGAAGATTTTGTTTACGCTGAAGCACAAAGAAAATATGAAGAGACAGTGCTCTCTTATGTCTATAAATATCGTAAAGGCAGTGATCCGATTCCACTAGAGGGGAAATATGTGGTTTTAACGGATGAATGTATTGAGACGGGGCTTACCATGATGGTAGCACTCAAATCAGTGATTGCAAGAGGGGCTAAAAATATTTATGTAGCAACGCCTATTTTAGACAAAAGTGTTTATGAAAATTTACTAAGCGTATGTGATGGTGTATTTTGTCCTCATAAGATACAAGACTATATTTCGATAGAATACTATTATAAAGATTTTGAGCCTTTTGGTTTTGACGAGATTGAAAAAATATTAGATGCACAAATGAATGAACCCCATAAGGATAAAAAAACAGATGACTGAACAAATAATAGAGATAGAAAATAACAATCTTAAAGAAAAATATATTTTTAATAAAGTAGCAAAACAAGCTTCTGGTGCAGTAATGTATACACAGGGAAAAGCCGTGCTTATTGCTGCTGTGGCTATAGATGAAAAAGCTGTAGAGGAAGAGTTTTTGCCTCTAACTGTACAATATTTAGAAAAATCATATGCTGCAGCAAAAATTCCAGGTGGATTTATAAAAAGAGAGACAAAACCAGGGGATTTCGAAACACTTACCTCGCGTATTATAGACCGTTCGTTACGTCCTCTTTTCCCAGAGGGTTTTTACTATCCAATTACCATTACTATTATGGTAGTCAGCTCAGATGAAAATGTTGATATGCAAGTAGCCGCTTTACATGCTGCTAATGCAGCCCTTTTTGTTTCTGATATTCCTGTCACTTCTTCTATAGGAGCTGTGCGTGTAGGTACTGAGGGTGATGATTTGATACTCAACCCAACACTTGCACAACAAGCCAATAGTGAGCTTGATCTTTTGGTCGTTGGTTCAGGAAAAGATGTGGTGATGATTGAGATGTGTACCATGGCAACCCAAGAAGGCATACAACAAAGTAGCAATGCCTTTTTAGAAGAAGCACTTGTAGAAGTCATTGCTATGGCAACAGAAGCCATCGAAGAAACAACAGCTGCTTTTGAAGCCCAGTTTGCACCTTTTGTAAAAGAAGCACTTACCTTGCAAATATGTGAAAATAAAGTGGATGAAGCTTTGTATGCATATATAGAAAAAAATTATGCAAAAGAGGTCGAAGACGCAGTGGGGCATATGGCAAAATCTGAGCGTTCCAATGCACTTAAAGAGGTACGTACTAGACTTTTGGAAGCACTAGAAAAAGAGGGAAAAGAAGCAGACAAAGCCTTGGTTTCTAAAGTATTAGAGCGTTATAAAAAAACTGTTGTAAGATCGATGATACTCGATAAAAATATACGTGCAGACGGTAGGGCTTTAGATGAAATAAGACCTATTAGTATAGAGACAAATTTATTGCCTTCTGTACATGGTTCTTGTCTGTTTACACGGGGTCAGACACAAGCACTTGTGACAGTGACCCTTGGAGATAAGAAAGATGCACAAATGTATGAGCTTATTACCGATAAAAATGTGCAATCTGAAACTTTTATGGTACATTATAATTTTCCTGGATATTCAGTGGGAGAAGCAAGATTTATAGGTGCACCAGGTCGTCGTGAGTTGGGGCATGGAAATCTTGCTAAAAGGGCATTAGAACCAACTATTCCTTTACAGTATGACGGTAGTATTCGTATGGTTTCTGAAATTTTGGAATCTAATGGCTCTTCTTCGATGGCAACCATTTGTGGAGGATCGTTGGCATTAAAAGCAGCAGAAGTAAAGACAACAGAGTTGGTTGCAGGTATTGCTATGGGG
>QNZW01000071.1 GCA_003978375.1 Sulfurovum sp. | reverse complement strand
TTATTTGGTTCTAAGAACCGTGAGCGTGTTTTGCAGTTTATTCTTGCCAATCAGCAGGGGTATGCCAAAGAGATAGCAGATTTTTATGAGAGTAGTGTTGACCCTATACAGAAACAACTTGAACGTTTGGAGTTAGGGTCTATATTGGTAAGTAAAACAGTTGGACGAACCACGACTTTTTATGTTTAACCCTCGTTATGCTTTTAAAAATGAGCTAGAAGCATTACTCTTAAAGGCACGAGAGTTTTATGCCCCAGAAGAGATTGAACGATTAACTAAGCAAGGTAAAAGACCAAGAAGAACAGGTAAGCCCCTATGAAATCTATAGGAGAGATGAGTATGGAGGAGTTAGGTGCATTTGTTTGTAGTGCTTTGGAAAAAGAGGGTATAGAGACTGTTCTCTCAGGTGGTTGTTGTGTTGAAATTTATAGTAATGGACGTTATACCTCTGACGATATTGACTTGATAGACCGATTTAACGGTGGACATCGTAAGATTAAAGAGGTTATGAAGAAATTGGGTTTTAGAGAACATAAGATGAAACGTTATTTTGTTCATGAAGAGACAGTACTTTTTATAGAGTTTCCAAGAGGACCTCTTGGTGTAGGTGATGCTCCTATTGATACTATAGCATTACGAAAAAGTGAAACAGGTATCTTAAAACTTTTGACACCAACTGACTGTATCAAAGATAGATTGGCAGGCTATTATCATTGGGATGATGAACAAAATTTAGAACAAGCCGTTTGGGTAGCGTTGGAAAATGAGTTTGATATGATTGAGGTAGAAACGTGGTCTTTGGCTGAAAATATGAATGATAAATTTGAGATTTTTAAACAAAGAGTTACGTTGAAAGATGACTTAAAAGAAGCTAGAAACAAAGGAGCAATGATATGATAAAAAAATACCTAGAAGCCACCAAAATAGTAGACTATCATGACCCTGCCATACAAGCTCTAGCAAAAGAACTTACCAAAAACTGCAAAGATGATACAGCCATAGCAAAAAACTGTTTTGAATATGTACGAGATGAGATACATCATAGTGGTGACTATAAAGATAGCATCACAACAAGCACAGCTTCTGAAGTACTCAAGCATAAAACAGGCTGGTGTTATGCCAAAGCTTTTTTACTAGCAGCTTTACTTAGAGCCAATGGTATACCTGCTGGATTTTGTTATCAGAGATTGTCATGCTCTGAGTATAAGCCTGATATCTATTGTCTGCATGGACTTAACTGGATATACCTCAAAGATTACGGATGGTATAGAGTAGATGCGCGTGGCAATAAAGAGGGTGTAGATGCACAGTTTAACCCACCCTATGAACAATTGGCATTTAAATTGCAAGAAAATGAGTTTGATCTGAATGAGAATCTAGCTGAGCCCTTGTCTGTCGTTGTAGAGACACTTCGTAAATACAAGGGGTATGACGAGATGATTTGTCATTTTCCAGATGTAGAAACTAGAGTGTAGTGATGACTTTCAAGCAACTTGACACATATCTCTTAAGTAAAAAAGGTGTCACTTTTGACTACCCCTTTGATGAAGAGGTGCGCGTTTATCGTATCGCTGAGAAAATCTTCGCACTCACCTCAGAGAAGCACCCACTACGCATCAACCTCAAATGTGATCCCATCTATGCACTGGAACTTCGTAGTATCTATGAAGGAGTGAGTGCAGGGTATCATATGAATAAAAAGCATTGGAACACCGTGATGCTAGAAAAGACAGATGTGGACGATGAGAGTGTTAAAGAACTAATAGATCATTCGTATGAATTGGTGTATAAGAGTTTGACGAAGAAGAAGCGTGAGGCGTTAGGATGATAAGATGTATTTTTCTATTTATTTAGGAAAAATCAAAATCATTACAAATTTTTATGGATGGTGAAAGCTGTTTAAAATGCCTAATAATGCTTCAACGTATTTACTATTTGAATCTAATTTTTATATGTCAATAAATTTTTAAAGTGTTCATCTTAAAAAATGTGATATGCTTAGAGTATTGAGAATGAAGTAAATATCATTTTAAAAAAACAAGGAATTTTATGATGATGAAAAAAATTGGAACAGTATTTTTGTTGATGTTATTTGGTAGTGCTTTGTGTGAAGGTATGTCTGAAGGCGAAAAGTTTATAGGTGTAGAAGTGAACATTGCAGAAGTACAAGGCGATGCTTCTGGTATCGTAAAAGATGACGTGAGTAAAGGTGCCAGTTTTGGACTACGCTTAGGGTCTCAAAATGATCAGTGGAGAAATATGTTTGTTTGGGACTCGTTTGATAGTGAATATCGTAGTGTAATGAAATTTTTTCTCTCTTTGGATTATCTGTTTCCTACAGCTGGTATGGTCGGCGAGTATAATTTTCAGCCTTATTTAGGACTTAATGTAGGATATATGAATTATGAGAGTATTGATGTCAAAGCAGATGGGCTTTTGTATGGAGGACAAGCAGGTATTCTTTTTGAGATGACAGAGTATGTCAATTTTGATATTGGATACCGATACTCTTTATCAACTGAAGAGACACTTGATCATGCCTCTGAAGTTCTATTTGGGGTACAGTACGAATATTAAGATTCGTACGTTTTAAATTTAATCCACTTTTTTTAAACTTTTTACTATAATTTCATCACTATTCCTAAAGGAAATCTTATGATAGATTTAAAGTATATACAGAAAAATTTTGATGAAGCAAGTAAAAAATTGCAAAAAAAAGGTGTTGATGCACAAACACTCACAAAATTAGAAGACCTTTTTAGCAAACTAAAAGAAGCAAACGCCCAATTAGAAGCGATGCAAGCAGAACAAAATAGTATGTCGAAGCTCTTTGGGCAGTATAAAAAAGAGGGCAAAGACATCACTGCACTTAAAGCCAAAGTGGATGCCAATAAAGAAGCAATGCTACCTGTGCAAGAGAGAGCAAGAGAAGCACAAGAAGCACTTTTTTCTGTGGCTCTTGCCATACCTAATTTTCCTGATGATGCTGTACCAGAGGGTCAAGACGAAACAGACAATGTAGAATTACGAAAAGTTCTTGAGCCTAAAAATTTTGACTTTAAGCCAAAAGAGCATTGGGAACTCTCAGAAATCAATGGATGGATTGACTTTGAACGTGGTGTAAAACTAGCAAAATCTCGTTTTGCTATTTTAAAAGGTGAAGCATCAAGACTAGAACGTGCATTGATTAACTTTTTTTTAGATACGAATAGAGAAAAAGGTTTTGTAGAGTACTCTGTACCTTTTATCAATAATGCCACAATGTTACAAGGTACGGGACAGCTTCCTAAATTTGGTGATGATTTGTTTAAAATAGAAGAAGAAGATCTCTATCTTATTCCTACAGCAGAAGTACCACTGACGAATATGTATCACGATGAGATACTTGCTGAAAAAGAACTTCCGTTACTTATGACAGGCTATACACCATGTTTTAGAAAAGAAGCAGGGTCTGCAGGGCGTGATACAAGAGGCATCATAAGACAACATCAGTTTAACAAAGTAGAGATGGTTGCTGTTGCACATCCTGATAAATCTGATGAGATATTTGAGATGATGGTACAAAATGCTTCAGATATACTCACGGCACTTGGTTTACCTCATAGAGTCGTGGAGCTATGTGGAGGGGATTTGGGCTTTTCTGCAGCCAAGACGATAGATTTGGAAGTGTGGCTTCCTGGACAAAATCAATACCGTGAGATAAGTTCTATCTCCAACACAAGAGATTTTCAAGCTAGAAGAGCAAAGATTCGTTTTAAAGAGGGCAAAAAAAATCGCTTTGTGCATACACTTAATGGTTCTGCTTTGGCTGTGGGGCGCACCATTGTAGCGATTATGGAAAATTATCAAAATGAAGATGGGACGATTGAGATTCCTGAAGTTTTGAAAAAATATATGTAATTTTTCATATTACCTATTATATAAATTGTGGCGTTGTTTCTCTCTTCATTTTTTTAGAAAAAACGAAGCAAAAAAGCGTCGTTCCTCTCAAATCGCTTTGCTTTCAAGGGTGTTCGGAACGACAATACACGC
>QNZW01000081.1 GCA_003978375.1 Sulfurovum sp. | reverse complement strand
GTAAAACTTAAATCAATATTGGGTTCAATAAATGGGATACCTAGAGAATGACGATAAGAAAATGCAGCAATAGTAGGCATTTTGGCAATGATACGATGTGCCATCTCTAGGTATTCGTTTTCATTTTCAATATCTAAATGTTCATTATAAAATGAAGCTAAAGCAGTGACTGCAGCAGAAAGTGTAGCCATAGGATGTGCATTGTCAGGAAAAGCATCAAAAAGTTTTTGTAACCCTTTGTGAAGATAGCCACGGTGGCGTATCTCTAAATCAAAGGAATCAAGCTCTCCTTCTGTAGGTAACCGAGCATTAAGCAAAAGAAAACAACTTTCTAAATAGTTATGATTTTCTGCTAATGTTTCAATGGGGATACCCCTATAACGAAGTTCGCCTTTTTTGCCATCGATGAAGGTAATGGTAGAGCTACATGCTGCAGTAGAGGTAAAACCAGGATCATAAGTAAACATACCTGTATCAGAAAAAAAATGACGTATATCTAAAACAGCAGGACCTCTTGTGCCTTCTAGAATGTTGTATTCGTATATTTTCCCTGTTTGGTTGTTTGTGAGGGTTATAGTATTCTTTGTCATGATAATGTTCCTTTTGGAAATATCTAGTTTATATGAATAGTATATCTATATTGTGTAGAATATGTGTGTATTTGTTTGTTTAGGGTGTTGTAGGGTGCGTTTGCTAACGCACCTATGAATAAAAATTATTCTGTCAAATCCTCTAAAAATTGTTTTTCATCAAAGTTAAGTCCCAAGTATGTCACTATCTCACGCATATCTCTCTCTGCATTCCCTAGACATGAGGTAGCTCCTGGGCTTGGAGTCATGTTGAAGATAATACCATTTTTTGGATTGATAGAGGCTTCTCCTAACATCAGTTTTTCTTTTTCTTTATCGAGTACCTGTGGGCGTACACCACCAAATCCTTTGGCATAAACAATATCATCTTCTCTTAGAGAAGGGACAATTTTTTGTGCATCTTGAACAAAAAGTTTTTTGTTAATAAAAGGAACTTCAAAAAGAAAATTTTTAAAGACATAGTTACGTATATCTGTATCTTTAAGCAAATCCCAAAAAATTTTGACAATATGAAAGTCAAAGTTGAGGGTCTTAAAAAAATCTAGATAGGTACCAGGCTTAAAGCGTTCTAGCTTAGGAAGCATAAGTGCAGTAGGACCAAAGCGTGTTTTTTCATTGGCAAGTATATCAGGATCACCATGTAATGCAGCAAAAGGGAGTTTGTTGTTTTGTACCATATATACCTTACCATTTAAAAAATGCTCATGTGTCATATAAAAACTACCTGCCATGGGCAGACAACCCATATGTTTGCCATAACCCATTTTGTGGGCTAAAAAAAGCGAATGTGCTCCTGCATCTACCACAACAAAATCAGCAGTATATATGTTGCCGTTTTGACAGTGCAACTCAAAATGTTTATCTTTTTTTTTAAAGATATCTGTTACTTGTGTATGATAAAAGATATCTGTTTTCTCTGTACTTGTTTTTTGTGCCTGTTCAATGAGGGCTTCTGCCATAGCACCATAATCAACAGTGGTATATTGCGTATTTGTTCCCATCGCCATGATGGGTTCAGGACGTACTTTTGTACGTGCTTTATCTAGATAAACAACTTTAGGTTCAAGTACTTTAAGCTTTTCTATATCCCACAACTCCAAGTAAGGAAAGAGTGTTTTAAATTCATGGTAACGATTTTCTATAAAATGCACCTCTTTTTCTCCGACACCTAAAGCCATTTTTTGATGAGAAAACATTATTTTATTTTCTAAGCCATATTGTAAACAAAATTTTTCTACCATCTTTGCTGTACGTTTGGTAATTTTGGCTTTTTCTAGTGTGTAGTTGGTCTCTATATCACCAATATGAATAGTTTGAGAATTGGAAGTACCTTTTGAATTGAGTGTGGCTACGGCTTCGTATTTTTCAAGCATACAAAGTGATTGGATATTGGTGTATTTAGCCAGTTCATAAAAGAGTGCAGCTCCAGATATGCCTCCACCAACGATAATAACATTGTAATGTTTGTTTTCCATGTATATAGTTTCCTTGTTTTTATAATGCTTGTAGTTTGGTGGCTATCTCTTTAGCAATAGTTTTGTAATTTTTCATCTCTAAGAGTTGTTGTTGTCCACTCTCTCCTACTTCCATAATTGTTTGTTTGTCAAGCGAGAGAATATACTCTATCTTTTCTTTGATATCTTCTTGTGTAAAGTTGCAAAACCAAGCATCTTTACAATCTGTAAAGATAGTGCTTGTATGTTCTGAAAGGGTCATAAGACAAGGAACCGCAGAAGCATAGTAGTCAAATATCTTTACAGGGGTTGAAGTAGTATAAATGGGTTTATCTGGCAAGAGTGCTATGCCAACATCAGCTTTGGCGATAAGTGAAAGAAGTGCCTCCTTTGTTTTGGCATTATGGAGCTTGATATGATCTTTTATATGTGTATATTTTTGTATCATATGAAGGGCATATTCTGTATCTCTAGTAGAAATAAATAGTTTCCAATTTTTATTTTCTATGCTAGAAAATGCATCTAAAATAGTTTCAAATTCTCTCATTTTATCTAGCGTACCAGCATAAATAAAGCATTTTTCTTCTCTATCATGTTGCATATTTTCATGAAGCACAGCAGGGTTAATACCAGGAGGACAGATAATTGTAGGGATATTGACTTGAGGTAAAAATATTTTGTGCATCATTGCAGAAGTAGGAAGAAAAACATCACATTGATTAATAATGTTAGTCTCTTGTTTTGTTTTGATACGATGTATGATATGAGAAAAAAAAGATTTTTTATTTTCTGCTTCATCGCAACAGAGCTTGACTCTTCTTTTTGGGAAAGAGAAGCGATAAGCTGTTTTATAGTGATATATGTCTTTATGTTTAAGTACATGTTTCATGATATGAATATTATTTCTTACCATAATATAGTCATAACTAGCAAGGTTAATATTATTTCTTTTTAATTCAGCCAATAAAACATTTTTATAACGAGAAGGAACAGTAAATCTATGGGTTTCTTTGTGCTCGAAATCAGATTTATATTCTGTAAAATAGACAATATCTATATGCATATGTTTTTTAAGATAGATTTCAAAAAGTGGGGCAATGAAACTATGGTCTACATACTCATCTTGATCTGTGATATAGAGTAGTTTTTGCATGGGCGAACTCCTAAAATCTTATAATATCCAACATGTGTTGAATTCTCGTGTAATTATTTCACAATAAATACACAAAAAAAGGGTATACTTCATTTATGAAGACTGCGGGTTTCCCTTTTTATAACCGCAATAGTCTTCTAGGTAGCTTACTTTTTATAATAGGTATCCTTTACTTTTTTCCCTTAGTATCTAAGGATGCCACCTCCTTGAAATAACTTATTGGGAGTTACCTTTTTTAGCTTTGTCTAAAAAAAATTAACTATAAAGAATTATTTTCAAGAGGATTTTTCCCTTTCCTCTTGATACTTATTTGTTTCCCCATCCATGCATACGTTTCGAAATGACTACATCAATATCTGTAAATAAATCATCAATAATAGTAGTAGAAACATAATAATGTTCTTCTAGTAATGTTTTCCATTCATCACGCTGAGCATAGGTAGTATTTGGAATGAAAATGATAATATTTCCAGCTGTTTTAATGATATCGTAACATTTTTTTAAAAAATCATTTTTATCTTCCTGCTTAAAGTTTAATGTACTTATAACATAGTCATATTCTATACCTTGTATTTTATAGCGAGGACGTTTGAGATTAAAATGGCTAACGTACTGTGCATCATAAGCATTGATTGCTCTATCATAAGATAATTTTGTTGTACAATGAAGATAGTATGTTGTCTCTTGCTTTTTACAAAAATCACTTAGATGTGGAATGAATGTATGGTTGTCATCTGCAAAGTGAACAATACGCTGACCAGGTTCATTTTGAATAATTTGTAAAAGTTGGTTAAGTTTATCTTTTTCTATAGGTTTCATAAGATATTTTATCTAAAAAATCAGCCAAAAATTGTAT
>QNZW01000042.1 GCA_003978375.1 Sulfurovum sp. | reverse complement strand
TGCCTTTCCAATATTGACATATTCTTCCAGTTCATCCACTGGTACCCTATTTTTATTATAATTTGAAAGATCCATAAAGGCTTTAAGTATAAGATAATTATATTGATTGGTTTTTTTCATCCATTTAGGAACTTTTCTTTTTACTTTCGCTATTTCAGATTCATTACTTGTAGCAGTATTCTCTAAATTTTTAACCTCACCTACGGTAGATAAGTTAATGATTATTTGTAATAATTTATCTGAATAATAAGTATCTCCATTAATAATACTATGACTATGTAACTCTTTTACCAAAGATAATGTTTCATCTATTTTCATAATTTGCATCCTTCATATATTTTAATAACTGAAGTATTACATAATTTTTATTATAAAAAACTTATTTTTCTAAAAAGTATTATTTTACTTATTAATTCTTGCTGGTTTAAATACCCCATTCATTCTCAGAAAATATACCGATAATCTCTAATCTATCTTTCATATGATTTATACGGTAAGGAATCACATAACCATGAAAAATTAAATCTCGTACATTGGCATCGTTTGATTTAGTGGATTGTCTGCATTTGAAAGGCATATCTGGTAGCGAAAAAATAACTTCATCAAGTTTGTCAAAAAAGAGGAGTGCTTGTGTTAGACTATCTTGAGCTATAAAATCTAGAATTACTTCTAGTTCTTCTAAAAATCTTGTAGTTTTAAGAATCTGCATATTTATTTTGAATACGGTTTAACATTTCATCCATACCTTGATTGTAAGGAGTCAGTACCTCTTTACCATTATCAATGTCTTGTATTCTATTTTGTATCTCTACTTCTAATTTATCTTTTTTTAACGAAACTTTTCCAGAAGGAAAAGTATCAAGTACCTGTTTAAACTTATCTACAAAATCATCTTCAATCTCTAAAGTCAGAACTTGCATATTTTTCCTTTATTCTGGTTTTTATTATTATACCATAGTTAAAAGAACTAACAATCCCCACAACTAGGGCTATCTGCATTTCCACCGGCAAAATAATTTCCATCGAAACTTACCAATGAATAATTTCTGTCATTTCCTAATGATGCTTTCAGTCCTTCAATAGAAAGAAAACCTAAAGAATCCGCATGCATACGCTTAGCAATCTCTTTGGGTGTATATTTGGTAGAGATTAGCTCCTCTTTGGTAGGGGTGTCTATACCATAGCGACAAGGGAACTTTATCTCAGGGGATGCGATGCGCATATGTACCTCTTTGGCACCTGCATCTTTAAGCATACGCACAATCTGCTTAGAGGTGGTACCACGTACTAAAGAGTCATCTATAATTGCCACTCTTTTACCCTCTATAAGGTGCTTAATTGGAGAGAGTTTGAGTTTTACTTTTAGATCACGTATCTCTTGGGTAGGCTCAATAAAAGTACGACCCACATAGTGATTACGTACAATTCCCATCTCAAATGGTACATTTAAGGCTTCTGCATAGCCTCGTGCTGCCGCCACACCAGAGTCTGGTACAGGCAAGACGATGTCTACTTCAGCAGGTGTCTCCTTTGCCAATCTTCTTCCCATCTCTAAACGCGTTTCATAGACGTTTTTTCCGTCTATATTGGAGTCTGGTCTTGCAAAATAGATATACTCAAATGCACAAGGATGAAAATCTACATTTTCAAAAACCATCTGCGATTTTGGCTCTTTGTCTTTTTCAAAAACAAGCATCTCACCAGGCTTGACATCACGCACAAAGGTTGCCCCTACCAAATCAAATGCACAGGTCTCAGATGCAACGATGTATCCTCCGTCTTTAAGCTTTCCAAGACTGAGTGGACGTATGCCAAATCTATCACGAATGACAAACATCTTAGAGCGACTTTGTATTGCTAAACAATAGGCTCCTTCTATCTTCGTAAGCATATCTTTAATGCGATCTTCCAAAGAATCTTTTTGTGATTTGGCAATAAGATGGATAATATTTTCTGTATCCATATCTGTTTGAAAAATAGCCCCATTATCGATAAGTTCATTTCTTACTTCATGTTTGTTCACAAGATTACCATTATGTACCACAGAGATTTCACCCAATTTATACTTGGCAAAAACAGGTTGTGCATCCCCTGCTGATTCACTCCCAGCTGTAGAGTAGCGATTATGCCCCACCGCACACTCTCCCTCTAGCGTATCTAAGGTAGCTTGAGAAAAAACATCAGCAACCATGCCACGCTTTTTATACACAGCGATACGCTCTCCATTTGCCACAGAAATACCTGTAGCTTCTTGCCCACGATGTTGCATAGAAAAAAGAGAATAATACGCTACCGTAGAAGCTTTTTTAGCACCAAAAACACCAACAATTGCACACATATTATATTCCTAAACAGTCATTAATTGAGTAAAAACCACTCTCTTGATTTATCAGCCATTTTGCGGCTCTTATAGCCCCTTTTGAGAATGTTTCTCTGCTTGTGGCTGTATGATTTAACTCCAAAAATTCTCCATCATTATAAAATCCAACCGTATGTCGTCCTACAATATCTCCCCCACGTAATGCCATGACTGCTATCTCATCTTTGCTTCTGGCACCTATTTGTCCATCTCTGCCACTTACGCGTACGGCATCAAGGTCAAGTCCTCTACCTTTTGCAGCAAACTCACCCAAGGTCAATGCCGTACCACTTGGTGCATCAACTTTATGTTTGTGGTGTTGCTCTACTATTTCTATATCAAAATCCTCTAGCGTTGCTGCTACTTTTTCAACAAGTTGTTTAAGAAGTGCTATCCCTGCTGACATATTTGAAGCATACAACACAGGCATTTTTTTAGAAGCTTCCATCATAAGATTTTGCTGATGCTCTGTAAATCCTGTAGTTGCTATCACCAGTGGGGTAGGATTTTCAAGTGCTGCTTCACACAGTGCTTGTGTAGCCGAAGGTGCTGAGAAGTCTATAACAATATCACAATTTTCTAACAGTACTTCCATGCTATTGGTAACGAGGATATCTTCTGGTAAATCACGTTTGAGTTCATCAAATACATGTACTGCACCTAGAGATAATACATTGTCCTCTAATAACGAATCTATCAGAAGATTACCCACTCTACCTGTACTACCTACTATGCCTACTTTTGTCATTATTGTTGCTCCTGAATATATGAAATTACTTGTAGTGCTGCTACTGCCCCATCACCTGCTGCAGAAACCACTTGCTTGGGTGCTTCTATCCGAATATCCCCTGCGGCAAAAAGTCCAGCAACAGAAGTTTTCATAGAAAGATCAACAATCACTTGTCCCCAATCATTCACCTCGCAAATAAATCCACCCTCTTCATCGTTTAACACTTCATTTCTTACATTGTGACCTACAAATACAAAAAGTCCTGTATTTTCCATATGGGTTATTTCATCTGTTTTTATATTCTTAATATCTACTCCTGTGAGTCCCATAGCATTGCCTACTGCCTCTTCTATCACTGAATCAAACACAAAATGAATATTCTCTTTTTGCTTTACCCTTTCAATAGTTGGAGGTGCGGCTCTAAAAGTATCACGACGATGCACCACATACACATCTGAACAAATATTGGAGAGGTAAAAAGCCTCTTCAAGTGCCGTATCGCCACCTCCCAATACCGTCACGGGTTTATCTTTATAAAAAAATCCATCACAGGTTGCACAAGTACTGACACCTTTACCAAAGTATTCTTCTTCGCCTTTAAATCCTGCTCGTTTAGGTACCGAACCTGTACAGACGATAACAGTCATCGCCTCAATCTCTTCACCACCTTCAAGTGTGACTGTAAAGTGTTCTCCTGTTTTAGAAACACGTTCTACTTTTTTCATCTCATGCTTGAGTCCAAAATGGAAACACTGCTTTTGCCAGGTATCCATAAAATCCATACCTGTTTTGTCATGCTCAAAAAATCCTGGATAGTTCTCTATCTCAGAACTTTGTGTGATTTGTCCACCTGGCAAACCCATCTCAAACATAGTGACATTTTTTAGTCCACCACGCGTCGCATAAAGTCCTGCTGTTAGACCTGCTGGTCCACCACCGATGATTGCGCAATCTAGCATTTTAAATCCT
>QNZW01000195.1 GCA_003978375.1 Sulfurovum sp. | reverse complement strand
AATGTTCAAAGAGTACGTGCCAGAGTACAAAACAAAGGTCATTTCGTAGATCCTTCCATTGTTGTAAGACGATATCATAAAAGTATGCAACAGATTATTGAGGTGGCTCCAAAAGTAAAAGCACTGTATCTATTTGATAATTCAGAAGCTCATTATAAGCGTATTGCTTCACTTCGTAAAGCTGGAGCAAGAGACGAACAAAATATTATTCTCAATGCGCCTTTACCCATGTGGTCAAAACAAATTATTAATGATTTGATAAATCAGAAGATTCCCAATCATGAAACAGCACAAGTTATTGAAGAGGCAAGAGAGGGTAAAAATATGACAAAAATTGATAGGATTCAATCCCACTAAGTGGAATTGAATTGTACATGATTTAGAGTCTATGGCTTGAAAGTACGGTTTTAAGGGGAAGTAAAATTCCCCTCATCTCCACCAATTAAAGCTCAAAAACATGAATAATGTCAGTAGATAACTTTAATATGCACTTTTTATGAATTTGAACCAAAAAATAGGACTACAAAAATATGTGTTGCTTTAGGTTGCATTTTGTTAAAAAAGCTTACGAAAAATTGTCTATTTAATACCACGGTTGACAATAAAGTTCATAATAACATAACAATGAGTAAAGGAGCAGTATTGAATTGTCATATATGTAATGAGAGTACCCATACATTTATTCATGAAAAAACAAATATCAGTTATTACTATTGTGAAAAATGCGCATATATTTTTAAATCACCAAAATATTATCAAAATTTTGATACACAAAAAAAACGATACAATTTACATACGAATGACGAAAATGATGAGGGGTATAAAGCATATTTTAAACGTTTTTTAGACTTTGTTTTGCCTGTTGTGGGCAGTCCAAAAGACGCACTTGATTTTGGTTGTGGTAGGAGTACTATCTTGTCAAATATGATAAAAAACAAAGATATAAAATGTGATTTTTATGATCCAATATATCATCCTGATACACTAAATGACGACAAAAAATATGATCTTATTGTTTCTGTGGAAGTGTTTGAACATTTGCATCAGCCTAGAACTACGTTTGAATATCTCAGTGAAAAATTAAATGAAGAGGGTTATTTGGCAATACAAACAGCATTTCATAGCAATGATATAAAAACATTTAAAACATGGTATTATCACCAAGACCCTACGCATATTGTTTTCTTTACACCTAAAACATTTACAGTACTATGTAAGCAATACGGTTGCAAACTTTTAGCAACCAATGATAAAAATATGGTTGTTATACAAAAAGAAAAAGCTGATATATTGTAAAAAATGAAGGTTTAGAATTTTTGGTTTAATTTTTTCTTCCTCTTTGGAGGAAGAAAAAATAATATATTAATATGAAGTAATAATGCGTGTTGGTGCTATAAGTGGATTATTATTACTAAATTTTCTACTAAATAATGTCTTTTCGTAATTATTAATTTTACAAATTAGACTTGCAGAAGTAGGGTTTTTTGAACTTTCAACATTGATATGTACATAATTACTGAAATTATTGTACATAGCCGATATTAAACCATATTTTTTAGTTGGACTATGAGAAAAATTTACTTTAAGATAGCAAGGTTCATTATTATACTTGGCTTGATATACATGACCATAATTAGATGTAAATAGTGGATAAATATAACTTGGTTTTGCATTATTAGGATTATAAACACCTAATATAGTTTTAACCCTAGTTCCATATTTTACTGCTTTTCTAAGTTGATTTCCTTTCTTTTCAATCATTCTTTTTGTATTTTTATCCCAGACTTTATAACCTGTTGATGAGGATGGGCTGAAAACACCCCTAGATTCTAAAGTTGATTGAATAATTTTTTGGCTATATCCCGTGTAGAGAGTATATTTACTCTCTTTGCTTGCTGGTGCACCACCTCCCATAGCATCGCGTGTATAAGTATAGTTTAAAAAGTATTGTTTACTATAACCATCACTGTTCCAAAAGAAATTAGGTATAAATATATTTTTAAAAACATCATATCCCCAGCCAGATCTTTTGCTACTTATATAGTTTTCTTTACCACCAGGATAGTGTCCTAGTCCTAGATTGTGACCTACTTCATGTGAAAATTCATTTTTTACATTATCAAATATTGTAACTATACCGTTCCCACCACTAAATCCATGTTGTTTGAAACCATTTATATAATTACCCTGGGCTCTATGGGCTGTAAGTATAGTTGTAAATCTACCTATAGCGCCACTTTCTCTTGCTTGGGTTGAGTTTACGCCAAAGTTTGCATTATCAATACCATCTGAAATAAGTAGTTTAGCAATATAAGCTCGCATATCACCAAGAAATGTACCACCTTCTGTATCACTCTCAATCGTATATACTTTTCCATCAGGTTGTACAATTTTATCTAGTTTCATTGGGGCATAATTTGCTACAACTAGTTTTGAAACAGATACTTTATTGAAAAAATCTTTAGCAAGAGTTAAACTACCTTCTAAATCATTTTGTTCTGGATTATTATTTAATTTTTGAGGAGCTACAAGCATTCCAACCCTGATATTGTAAATAGTTATTTCATTAGGTCCCCCAATGTCAATGTTATCTATCCTAGCAATTCTTGTAGCTTTATGGGTTTCTTTTTCTTCAATTTCTATCCTCATTCCAGGCTGTATGAATTTTCCAGGAATTTTTGCTGTCCATGCATTTTTGTTATATTCTACATCGGGGGTATCTAGTGAAGCTTTAAAGTTTTCGTCTTTCGCTGTTCTAGGTTGATTTTTAGGATTATTTAAATAGATAATATGTTTTTGATTATTTTTATCATAAACATTCATAGTATAAGATTTATTGTTATTTTCTATTTTTGGTATAAATATTGCCAATGCTGTTCTGTCTGCTATTAAGTGTGGTAAATTTTTTTCTTCATTTCCATTAGGGAAAATAGTATGTGTTTGTGCAAACTGGAACATACCTTCAAAATCACCATCAATATTATTTACAATATCATCTTTATTTAAATAATCTCTTAAATTATCACCTACAACAACCCAAGCTCCATACCTGTATATAAGTTCTAATTTATTATTTCTACTTAATCTAACATTTTTATCAGAGAAATGAACATTTGTAGGATATGATGAATTGACATAGAGTGTGACTCTATCATACTCTTTTATACCTGTCTCTGGTAAAACAATATTTTTTGTCCACGAACCATCATAAAAATGGATTATGACTTCTTTTTTTTGTCTTAAATATTGAAGTAATTTATGTGCATTATTATTGAGTTGTCCAAGTGTTTTATTTCCATACAATATAGTTGATTCTCCTCTATGGTCCCATCTACCATTGCTAAATGTAAATTTCATTTGAGTACCTCGAGAGAGAGTAAAAGTTTTTTCAGAATTATATATATTTACAGGATAACCTGAATTTATGTTAAAAAATATTTCACTGCCTTCTTCAATATCAGTAGGCAATTTAATATTTTCTGTCCATACGCCATCATAAGTATTCACTGTTATATGTCTATATTTTTTAAAATATTCTTTTAAAATATTTGGGTTGTTTTCAAGTGTACCAACTTTAGTAGGGGTTGCTAAAGTAATATTTTTTAGTCTATGTATCCATTTACCATTTTTAAATATATAAGTTATTTTATCACCTCTTTTTAATGTGATGTGAGTATCAAACTTAATGGGCTTTCCTACAATAATAGGCTCTCCTTGTTTATAAATATTGATTGTATGGGTTGATGATACTTCTATTCTTATTTTATCATTTTCATGTATATTTTTTACAGGTAAAACAAGATTATTAGTCCACGATCCATTATAAATATATATAATTACTTCTTTTGCTTGGTTTACATATTGAGCAAGTTTTACTGGATTATTTGCAATTTCACCAATTGTTTTATTTCCATATAATTCTATAACATTTTTTTTATTTTTACTCTCCCATCTATTATTTGTAAATGTAAATTTTTTACGATTACCTTTAGACAAAGTAAAAGTTTCTCCAGCATAGTGTACATATACTGGGTAGCCTGAATCTATTTTAAAAAATATCTC
>QNZW01000163.1 GCA_003978375.1 Sulfurovum sp. | reverse complement strand
ATGATTTTTATTGCTTGTTTTGGGTTAAACGCAAAGAAGTTGTGTGTATTTCTTACCGATATCTGTTATTCTTAAAAATATTTTTTATAAATCAATATTTTACTATTTGGCCATTTTAACTCTAGCCAGTAATCCTGCTGTACTTGTGTATCCTACTTCAGAAAATTGCAATTTTCCTTTTGCGTTATAAATAAATGTTGTAGGGTATGCTTCTATATTAAACTGTTTTGCCCACTTGGCATTTGCATCATTAATCACTTGAAAGTTCAAATGATTTTCTTTCATATATGCTTTTATTTTATCATCAGATCCAGATTGCACAGCAATGGTTAACACCTCATAATTTTTAGATACTGTTTCTAGGTTAGGTGCTTCTAGTTTACACGTAGGACACCATGTTGCCCAGAAGTGCAAAACCAAAGGTTTATTGTTTTTTTGAATATACTGATTGCCGCTAATGAGCGTTGCTTTTATTTGAGGTAATTGATCTGTATTCAATGCAGGTCTACGCACATAACTTATAATATTACTTAAAACAAATACCATGACTCCAACAATCAGCACCTCTTTAAGTATTGATTTGATATTCCATTTCATTGCTTTATCCTCTTTATTTTTTTAGAACACAACACTCACATTATCCAATGTCTAATCCATCCCAAAACTCATCATATTCTAAATGTGTCATAGATGCATCTTCTTCTATACCTTTTTCTATAAGTTTTTTTTGTTCATTTTCAAAATACTGTTCTAATGCCTCTTCTATCATCACATCAACATCTTTTTTGAGTATTTTTGAAAACCCAAGTAGATCATCTATAGTACTTTGTTTAAATTTTATTTTAATGGTATCATTCATAGGAGTATTTTAACATAATATTGCTACACTAACATCATGGAATTAACAGATAAAAATTATACAACTATCATTAAAAACAACCCATCACCTGTTTTTATAGACTTTTATTCACCTACTTGTGGACCCTGTCAAATGCTTTCTACTCTCATAGAAAATAGCTTAGAAACATATGCAGAAGAAAAAGGTATCAAGGTTGTCAAATGTGATGTAAGCCGTAATCCAAAACTTGCAGAGGCGTTTAAAGTAGAGTCTGTGCCTTTTACTATAGTCGTCATGCCAAACGAAAAATTAAAATACCCAGAACTTGGGCTCAAAGACGAAGCTTACTATTTCAATCTTATAGACAAACTTTCAGGAAAAAAATCATTCTTCTCTAGGCTGTTTACATAAAGAGTACACACACTTTTGCTATTATAAAGCAATTGTATAATAAAAGGAAAAATCATGAAACAAACATATGAAGTACGCAATGTCAAATGTGATGGATGTGCCAATACCCTTAAAACCAAACTAAAAGAAGACTTTGGTGAAGTAGAAGTCAACTTAGAGGTAGAACCAAGACAAATTACTCTCGATATAGAAGACTCAAACGTCCCTGCTCTACGCAAAGCCCTCATAAGCCTAGGCTACCCCATGAATGATGAAGATTTATCGACCATAGAAGGCTTTACCACAACAGCCAAAAGTTTTGTTTCTTGTGCTATAGGAAAAATGGACACATAGATTTCATCTGCCATTTTCTCTTGCTTTCATGCCTTTGGTTTAAACTTATTTGTTTGATAAAGAAGACATAACATTGTATTGTAATTTGCACTTTTAGATATTCTTTTCTATACTTTACAATAAATAGACAACATTTTTTAGATATACTTACTCATGATGCAAATCAAATTAATTATTTAGGGAATACAATGTCAAAATTACAATATATAAAACCGTTACTGTTTAGTATAACTGCTCTATTCATGTTTACTGCTTGTGGAAGTTCTAGTAGCTCTTCTGATACAAATACAACACAACTTACCACCAAAGAGATAGCAATAAACAAAATAAAAACGTATGCAGATAAAGGTGGTACTGCTCCTAGTGTACAAGATTATACAAATGCAGGAGTTAGTGGTGTTACAAGCAATAATTTAGCAAATATCAATGAAATTATTGAAAACTCAACAGCCAATGAAGTGGACACTACTGAGAAAATACAAGCATTAGTGAATGCACAAAATACAACCCCCACTCAAAAACCTGTCATAAAAAATACACCCGCTCCAACCGTGACATCTACGCCAACTGCGACACCAACGCCAACACCAACGCCAACATCAACGCCAACACCAACTGTGACACCTACGCCAACACCTACCCCTACTCCTACTCCAAAAACCATGATTATGCACAATGGTGTAAAATATGGTACAGTTGTTTCTCCTTATACAGGGAGAATATGGTTAGATAGAAATGTAGGCGCCTCTAGAAGATGTATGAGTTCTAATGATCAAGAATGTATTGGAGGCTATTACCAATGGGGAAGAAATACAGATGGGCATCAAAACCCAAATAGCCCAACAACTACAATTATAGGAAAGACCATTACTGATTCAGGTAATAAATTTGTTTTAAATGCTGGTTTTTGGGGCTATGGTGGTGAATGGAAAGGTGGAGATGGTGATTGGACATCTTCAAAAAATAGAACTCTCAATTGGTCAGCAACCGATGGACGTTCTGTATGTCCTGTAGGTTTTAGAGTACCTACTGCAGAAGAATTAGCAGCAGAAATACATGATGATCCTCTCTCTAAAGATTTTTTAGAATTTCCTACTGGTGGGTATAGATACGCTGATGCTATTGGAGGTAAAACGAACGCTTACATTTGGACAAATAGTGTTGGGGGAACTTGTGGTTACCGTAATCCTGAAAAACCTTTAACAAACACAGGAATTAAATCTTTAGACAGTTCATTACCACACGATTCTGATTATATAAATTGTGGTTTTAATCGTGATGTAGGATTTAACGTACGCTGTATAAAAGATTAAGGTCTTCATTTTTATATGATTCAACAACATATACTGTTGTTGAATCATGATATATTCGTCATTAAAATATCATTTATTTTCCAAATACATAAATCAACTCAGGAAACATAATAATAATCAATAATGCCAATAGTTGTAAGCCTATAAACGGTATGACTCCTTTATAGATACTTTTTGTACTTACGCTCTCTCCTGCTGTACCCTTGAGATAAAATAGAGCAAAGCCAAAGGGTGGAGTGAGAAATGAGGCTTGTAAGTTCATGGCTATGAGTATGGCAAACCAAATAGGATCTATACCAAAACTTGCTACAATAGGGACTAAAATTGGGACTACCACAAAGGCTATTTCAATAAAGTCTATAAAAAACCCTAACACAAAAATAACCAACATCGCTATAAAAATAAATGTCCATTTATCACCTATATCACCAGTAAAAAATGCCAATGCCATATCACCACCACCCAATTCATTAAATACGAGTGAAAATGCTGTAGCACCAATAAGTATCATAAATATCATAGCAGTAAGTTTTACTGTTTCTATACTGGCATAACGTAACATTTCATAAGAAAATGTTCCTTTACTCACGGCTAACATTATTGCTCCTAATACACCAATAGCAGCTGATTCTGAAGGAGAAGCAAGACCTGTAAAGATGGAGCCCAATACCATGCCAATCAGTAAAAGTGGTGGAATAATCTCTTTTATGGCTTCTTTGAGTACTACTGTATAAGGCTCATCTGAGACTATAACAGGAGCAATATTTTTATTGAGATAAGAGATGATTAAAATATAAAGAATATAGAGCACAATAAGTAACAATCCAGGCACCACTGCTGCACGAAACAAATCTCCCACACTCAAATGCATTTGATCGCCTAAAATGATAAGTACAATAGAAGGCGGAATAAGCTGTCCTAATGTACCAGAGGCGGCAATGCTACCACTTGCCAATGCAGGAGAATACCCATGCTTAAGCATCAGAGGCAAAGCAATGAGACTCATCATGACCACTGATGCACCTACTATTCCTGTACTTGCTGCAAGAATAGCACCTACAAGCACCACAGAGATGGCAAGTCCACCACGGACAGAACCAAAAAGTTTACCCATAGATAGAAGTAATCCTTCTGCCATTTTTGATTTTTCGAGTATGAGTCCCATAAAAATAAACAATGGTACTGCCATCAGTGTCATATTGCCCA
>QNZW01000095.1 GCA_003978375.1 Sulfurovum sp. | reverse complement strand
ATTGACAATGATCCTTTTTCTGAATCATTTGAGGAGCTTATTTTCCCTCCGTATTCTATACAAGAGGTAGGAGGAGCGAAGATAGGTATCATCGGACAGTCTTTTCCTTTTACTTCGACTGCAAACCCTAAAAAGTTTACGGAAGGTTGGAGTTTTGCATTGCGTCATGAGTCGTTACAAAAATATGTAGACATGCTTCGAAAAGAGAAAAAAGTTGATGCGATTGTGGTATTGAGCCACGATGGTTTCTCTGTGGATCAAGAGTTGGCCAAAAAGGTCAAAGGTGTTGACTTCATTTTAAGTGGACACACACATGATCCTAGCCCAGAGCCTATTATCGTCAATGATACTGTGATTATTATCTCTGGAAGTCATGGAAAATATATCTCTAGACTTGATTTAGACATCAAAGATAAAAAAGTGGTGGATTATAGCTTTAAGCTTATGCCTGTTGCTTCCAATCTTATTCCAGCAGATAAAGCAGGAGAAGATTTAATTGCTAAATGGTATAAGCCATTTGATAAAGAGCTAAATGAAGTATTAGGTACTACCAAAGGACTACTTTATAAAAGAGATACTTTTTATTCAACCTTTGATGCACTTATTGGGATGGCGATTCAAGATGAGATGAAATGTGATATTAACTTCAACCCAGGATATAGATGGGGAACAACCGTGCTTCCTGGTGATCCGATACTCAAAGACAATGTCTATGAAATGACAGCGATTACCTATCCTGAGGTGTATACCTTTGACTTAAAAGGCGAAGTGATTGCGAAGTTGGTAGAAGATATTGCAGATAATGTCTTCAATGCTAATCCACTTTTACAACAAGGTGGAGATATGAGTAGAATGACAGGTGCGAGTTATAGCATCAAGATTTCTGCACCCTCTGGTAAACGTATTTCAGACTTTAAGATAGGAGGTAAGCCAATAGATTTGAAAAAAACATACAGGGTGTCTTCTTGGGGTGGAAATTTGCAAAATGTAGGTGAAAACTTAGATAAAAAAGCTATACGCCCAGTCTATGAAGTAGTCAGTGATTATATTCGTAGACAAAAAGTGATAGATATTCCTATGGAGTCTAATGTAAAAATATTAGACATGGATTGTGGATGCCCAGTAAAAGGGGCTAAGTGTTAGATTAAACCGTGCCTCGTCTTTTTGTTTGAAAGCATTGTTAGTCTCTTTGTTATAAAGAGGCGGGGCACACTTGGTTTGTGATGAAAAATCACATAAAAAGTACTGCAACATGGATTTATCCTTAGAAATATATTCTTTTTATATTTTTAAGGATAAAGTATTGTGCACAACAAGGAGAAAAAATGAAAACAAAAACAATTAAATTAGGTATCGCAACAGCTACAGCACTTATGATGAATACATCATTGTTGGCAGGAGGGGACATTGCACCAATGGTGCCAATGGTAGATACAAAAGCACCTGCTAGTGCAACAGGATGGAAAAGTAAACATAAATTCTTTGGTTTTTCACAAATTGGTCTTAAATTTGGTGATGGTGCCAAATTAGGAGACAATGCTGATGTTGGATTTGAAGCAGATCGTGTTCGTCTTGGTTGGAAATACTTTTCAGGACCATTGGCGGGTAAAGTCTTTTTAGATTTTGCTAAAAAAGGATCAGATAATGGTTCTGTAGGTGTACCAGATATGGTAAAAGATGCATTTATCTCTTATAAATTTGATGATGCAATGGTCATCAAAACAGGTGTAATCAAAACACCAGTAGGTATGGGCTTTACTATTCCTGGATGGAATCTTGATGTGATTAAACGTGGTTTTGATAAAAAATTAGCTTTTGAAAGAGCCTTTGGTATGATGATTTCTGGTCGTGATATTGGCTTTGGAAACAATGGCAAAGTCAATGGACTTGAAATGGGACATGAGAGACCATGGAAAGGATTTGGTTATGATATCATGGTAACAGGTGCAACTGGGAGATCAGGTGCAGTAAATTCAAAAGATGAAAATGGTAAAGTCTTTAAGCCAAACCAAGAAAATGGTTATATGGGTCGTTTGATGTTTGACTGGGGTCAAGCATTACATACAGAAGTAGGCTATGGTAAAATCAAAGGAAACACTGATGGTTCTGGAGAAGACTATAAAGTACTGAATGCTGGTATTGATTCTCACTTTAATGGTGCCAATGTGAAAGTTGAATATTATGATGTTCAAAATATTAGAGGTAAAGCAGGTTGGGATATGAATACACTTGCACTCACTGGAACATATTATCTGACAGATACTTTAGAATTTGCAGTGAAAGATATTAGAGGTACAGAAACACGTGGTGGTAAAGATGCAGATGCAGCCAATACCTACATTGGGTTAAACTACTATATCAATCCTAAGAACAATAAAATGGATAGAAAATCTAGAAGAGGCAGAAACAGACATAGAATACAGATAAATTATGTACTGGCTGATGTAGATAAAGCGTTTAAGGGTGTAGGTGCACTTTATAGAGATGATACAGTACTTATGCAATATCAATTTAAGTTTTAAAATAAGGATGAACAGTTGAAAATTTTCATTGGTTTACTGCTGTTTCTCTCTTTAGGGTTTGGTTTTGAATATAATCTTAAACCTAAAACCATCACGAAGGGAGTGTATTGCTTTTTTGGAAAACTTGATAAAATCAAAAAAGAAAATGCAGGAAATATAGTAAACACATGTTTTGTCCAAACAAAAGAAGGATTCGTTGTCATCGACAGCGGTCCTACTTATGCTTATGCGTCTCAAGCATATGATAAGATGCAAAATATTGCTAAACTTCCCGTAAAGTATGTGATTATTACCCATGACCATGATGACCATTGGCAGGGAAATAGTTTTTATAAAAGCAAAGGTGCTTTGTTGATAGGTCCACGGACGTATGAACAAAATGTGGTTGCCAGTATGCAGACTAGAATGGAGCGTATATTGGGAAAAGAACTATACGGTAAGACAAAGATAGTAAAATTAGATAAGATTGTAGATGATAATCTCACACTACAATTAGGTAAAACGATATTTAAAATCAAGCAATTAGAACCGATTGCTCATACCAAAGGAGATTTGATTGTCTATTTGCCTAGTGTAGAGGTGTTATTTGCTGGAGATTTGGTGTTTAATGGTAGACTCACTTCTTTACGCGATGGTTCTCTTTTGGGTTCTCTTGAAGCACTTAAAAAGATTGATGCGTATCATGCCAAATTTATTATAGGTGGGCATGGATACAAGACAGACAGTCATGCTACGCATACCTTACAAGCGTATTTGACTACAATGAAAAAAAAGATTTTAGAGGCACAAGACAAGGATATAGGCATGGAAAATATTACAAAAAAAATAACGATGCCAAAATATAAATCAGAAAAACTGTATGATGATTTATTTAAAAGAACACTTGTAGATGCCTATAAAGAGTTAGAAATGATGGAAGATGAAGAGTGAGTATTGAAGATTATCTTGAAGTTATAGGTAAAAAATCAAAAGGGATAAAATGAAAAAAAGTAATATGAATTTAAGTTTGAAAATAATATGCCTACTATTGTTTACAGGGGTATGTTATGCAGATAGAGGTGAAGAGGTTTACTCTAAAGTATGTTCTAAATGTCATGAGGCTTATATCCCAGTAGATAAGGTGAAAAAAAACTTTTTGGAAGATAACAACACTTTACTCAAACTTAAAGCACCAACAATTAGCCAAATATCATATAGCATGAAGAAGAAAATAGGTGATCCTAGTGCTGATGCAGATATTCGTCGTATGGAAGTGAGTGCATTTATCGCAGATTATATCATATACCCCGATAAAGAAAAAAGTGTTCTTCCTCCTTATGTGGAAAAATATTTTGATACGATGCCAAGCTTAAAAGGAAAATTAAATACAGAAGATATAGAAGCAATTAGTAACTATGTTTATGATTATGATAAAAAAATCACTGACCATAAAAGTATTCATTATGAACGCTTTGATACTGCATATGAAAAGGCAAAAAAAGAGGATAAAATTATTATCATAAAAGCAACTGCACCGCGTTGTCGTTATTGTGCAAAAATGGATAGAGAATTGCTTATTGATAAA
The DNA here is from genome assembly GCA_003978375.1 of Sulfurovum sp. Classification (GTDB taxonomy): domain Bacteria; phylum Campylobacterota; class Campylobacteria; order Campylobacterales; family Sulfurovaceae; genus Sulfurovum. The sequence goes on along the minus strand of QNZW01000095.1, from coordinate 50 downwards.
GAGGTAGTTAATGCATTAAAAAAAGATTTTATTGTAGTCTCTATTGATGT
>QNZW01000091.1 GCA_003978375.1 Sulfurovum sp. | reverse complement strand
TATGCAGACTTCGTGATGGAGTCAAAGAAGTCCAAACCTGTGATGAAGCTCAGTGTTGAGACGATGGGAGAAGCATTTGTCAAAGCCCAAAGAGAGCTCATAGACAATAACCCAGCACTATGGCAAGAGATCTATGACATCTCAACGGTGGGACACGAGTATGGGCATATCTTGTGGATAGACTCAGATACGGAGACTCGGATGAATGGCACAGGACAGTTTAAAAATATCGAAGAGTTTAAGGCGACAAGTGGTGGACTCATGGCATTTTTCCATAACGAAAAAGAAGCGTTAAAAGTGCATGTGGTAGATGATGTTGTCTCTAGGGCTGTGGGCTTAATGGCTTGGCGTGAAGTAGGCGAAGTATTGCCTTACTACTGTGAAGGGTTGATTCATCTAGAGTTACTCTTTGGTTCGGGCATCATCAGCTATGATGGGCAGATAGAGATAGACTACGCTAAGTACGATGCGATGAAAGAAGCATATATCTCTGCATATAAAAGCTTGGCAGAGACCTATTTGGCAAAAGTAGATGCCAGTGCATTTTTAGATCAATATGCTACAAAAAATGATAGCGTTTACCTCCCCAAAAATAAAAAGGTAAAATCATTTGTAGAGCACTATTATGCGCGATATAAGGAGATAGGACAGCAGACTGCTGTGTTGGATTAATATTTTTTATAAAATAAATATATCTGACATACTTTTAATAGAGTAATAGATAAAATTTATATATTACTTAATGTGGTAATAATATAGTAAAAAAGGACAATGAATGAAAACTAATCTAACAAAACTTTCTATGGGTACACTTTTAGTCTTGGTTATGAGTACAAATGTTATTGCAACACCAACGGCTGCACCCCAAAAATATCCTGATGGAGAGCTTGGTAATATGGTAAAACTTGGAGAAGATATTTTAAATACAACAGATACACATCCTCTTACAAAAGATTTTGTTGGCAACAAGCTCCAATGTAAAAATTGTCACCTCAAGGGAAGTGATGGTAAGCCTGGTACGGGACTTGGGATTAGTACTTTTATAGGGACTGCGACAGTATTTCCGGCGTATTCTAAAAGAGAAAAAACAGTTCAAAGTTTGCAAGATAGAATTAATAACTGTTTTATGAGAAGTATGAATGGTAAGAGACCTATTATTGATACAAAAGCTTCTATGGCTATGGCAACGTACATAACGTGGCTTTCAGATGGTATGCAAATGCATATGGATAGTAAAAGACCATGTAGTCCACTTACCAGTGAAAAATGGGCAAAAAATGCAAAAAAATTTGCAGAAATTCAGAAAAAAGCAACCCATGCAAATTATTTGAATGGACAAAAACTATTTGAAGAAAAATGTGCAGTATGCCATGGTAAAAATGGTGCTGGTATGGGAACATTCCCTCCACTTTGGGGTAAAAATACAAAAGGCGAATGGTTGGCATATAATACTGGTGCAGGGTTGAGTAAACTCAACAAAGGTGCTGCCTGGGTGCAATCTAATATGCCTTTAGGTCAAGGGGGCACACTCAAAGATCAAGAATCAGCCGACATTATGCTATATGTAGACGCACAACCAAGAGCAGATTTTGACTTAAAAAAAGGACTTTTACCTACGAATAAAATGGGATATTACAACTCAAAAATAGATAAAGAAACACATTCGGTTAAAAGTAATTTTAAACAATTTGGTCTAGATCTAGATATCATTCGAGGAGATAAAAAATAAATGACATTTTATACAAAAAAAAATAAAATTGTATTGTCTTTGGTGGTCATGGGTATTTTAAGTGTTTCTGTCCATGCAGCAGATTGGATTTCTATTGCAGGAACAGAACCTTCTTTTATAAAAAAAGAGGGAAAAATAATTGAAAATCATAATAATACTCCTTATTTTTGGGGTTTTATTCAAGTAGGATATCAAAAGAATAATGGTGATATTTTTATACCTAAAGCAGGGCCAAAAACAGGATTGAATTTAACACCATTTTCCATGTTGACTCCCAATTTGAATGCACAATCAGGCTTCGAAGTTAATCGTGCACGTTTGGCAGTGCGTGGTATGGTGGACAAAGAGAATACATTGAATTATTTTTTTATGACAGAGTTTGGAGAAGATGGTATTACTAAACCAGCTGGACATGCTTCAAATAACTACTTGACAGATGCATCTATTACATATAGAGGTATCCCTTATTTTAATATAAGAGTAGGACAATTTAAATATCCTGGAAGTGAAGAGGGGTTAAGAGCAGTATTTGCTTCTAGCTATAGAAATTTTTCTACAGCAGGTTCACAGCTGTTACTAGAGCGTTTTTTACCCAATCATGCACAAGAGATAAAATCAAATATTTTTCAAGCAATACCAAAACAATCTGTGGGTGCTTATAGAGATAGAGGTATAGAACTTTTTCATACGGCTAAACTAACAGATAAAACTACATTCACATGGGCAGGAATGATAGGGAGTGGTACAGGGATGAGTTCATCAAATGCTTCAGATACTCCAACCTATTATGCATACCTCGCAACAGAATATCTTTTTGGGAAAGGAAAGGGCTATTATATACAATCTTTAAAAGGATTTGCATGGTATCAAAATGGCAAAAGATTGCTTAATAATACAAATTACACAAGAGAGCGTTATGGTATAGGATTAAACTATTTTCATAATGGTTTGCGTGTCGGAGCAGAATATATAAAAGCAAAAGGTATGATATATAATGGCGCAAAAGATGTAGACCATGATCCCTTTGGTGTCAATTGGGAATATCAAATTGCAGCAGATAAAAATAATGAAGCAGATGGTGGATATATCAATCTTGCCTATTTCTTTGTACCTAAAAAATGGGAAGCTATGATACGTTATGACTATTTGAATCGCTTAAGCAATTCTGTAACAGGTCAAAGAAAGTTTAAAACGACAACCCTTGGAATTTCTTATCATTTTAAAGGTCCTACACGTATAGATGTAAACTATGCCTTTCGAGATGTTGATGCTCCAAACAACAATAAGGCTCAAAAAGTATTGAAGAATGTTGGGAATCTTCTTTCTCTTCAAGCAACACTTAAATTTTAAAATAACTCGTAAGGGAATGTTCTTTTCTCTTGCTTGTGAAGCATTACCCAAAAGATGTGTATATATTTTTTGATAGACACATGTATAAATAAGAAAGTGTAAAATACACTTTCTTATACTTTTTATTTAGTGATACCATTATATGTAATAGTATCAGAATCCTCATTGTTATTTAAATTTGTTTCACCATTTCCTTTTTCTACTTTTACGACCAATGGGAAAGAGCCTTTTTTATTCTTTGGTGTTGTAAAGATACCTGATAGCTGAATATGTTTACGAGTATGCGGAGGATATTTCCCACCATTACCAATATATTGTAATTCATATTGCTTTGCTGTTTCAATCATTTTCCATTCTTTATTTGATGAATCATATGTTATTTTAAGTTTAGTGTCTTTAGGAATACTAACGCGTATAGTATCTGTATTTGCACCTGTGTTGTTTTCTGTAAAAACCAATGATATATGAATATTTGTAGAACCTTTACCAACGATTGTTGGATCAATGCTTAGTGCAATATCATAATCTGGTACAGTGGCAGTACTAATGGTAAGTGTATCTGTTGGACTTTTTGCTGAGACGATACCGTTGCTACCTACTTGTGTGGCTGTAACTTTATGTGTACCATCTACAATCGCTGTTGTTGGTACCATTGAGAAGGTTCCATTTGCTTTACATTGTGTTGTTGGTGCAATGTTTTTCCCATCTATCTGTACTGTGACAGTGAGTCCTGCTTTACATGTACCACTAATGGTTGGTTTATGATTTTCTGTGGTGACATTGTCTGATGAATTACCTGCCATACTTGTAATCTCTGGTGCTGATGGTGCAGTTGGTTTAGCTACTGGACACAATCCTAAACTAATGCTACTATTTAGACGATTTGTTTTGGTTGAATGGAATTTGATATAGCTTTGTGGTGTAGTAGATAACCAATAAAAATCTTGATTATTATGAATTTTATTATTGCTTGTATTTTTTACATAGTATTGCTTTCTATATTTTTTAGCAACCAATCCTGATTGTAATGATGAAGTAAATGTATAATGGCTTCCATT
>QNZW01000189.1 GCA_003978375.1 Sulfurovum sp. | reverse complement strand
TGTTGATGTGGCGTAAAATACGCTGCACTGTTATGTCCCATTGTTATTTCAGAACCATCAGGATTACCTAAAATATTTTGTGGAATAATTTCATTAGTACTATTTTCAAATAATACTTTTACAGCAACACTTGGCTGACGTGATGTTGCAGGTATATCATTCTTCCAATCTAATACAATAGGCTTATCTCTATACACTTCAATGATAGGTCCTAAATATTCTCCATCATAGCCCCAAATAGGTACTTTTATTTCAATTCCACTTGTATCATCAGAATAAAGTGTTGCTACTGATTCTTGTATCTTAATTGTTTTACTACACTCTTTTTTTTCATTTTTTATAAAATTTTTTATAAAATTTAAAAGTATTGTAAATATATTTTCATATTTTGATACACTACCTTTTTTATTATGTTTTATAAAAGAAATGGTTTTTGGCATAGGAAGCTCTGTTTTAAAAGGAGTTAAGACATCTGTCAATCTTGTTGTATCTCCTAAACTAGTTAAATCTATAAATATATCACTCATCATTTATCCCTTAAAATTTTATTTGAGAATATTCTTTTTGTATCTTTCCCATATCCATTGTAACAAAAAAAGGTAACACGCTTTTAGAATCTTATATAAAAATGCCATAGAAATTAAGCGTAAATTGATGATTAATAGCATTATTGCACGCTAATATCTTCATAAAAAATTAGTATTATTTTGTACGTTTAGTGAATGTAAAATTTTTAAATAAATGTGCAAGATATATTCCCTTTTAGATTAAGCATCATCTTAACCAAAAAGAGAATAAAAAATATTTTAGTAGATTAATGTAAAAAATGTCTTACTGTGGTGAAGTAAAGTGAGATGCCGTGTTCGTTGGCTGCTTTGATGACTTCGTCATCTCTAATACTTCCACCTGGTTCGATGATGGCTTTCACACCAGCAGCGGCAGCTGCATCAATACTGTCACGGAATGGGAAAAAGGCTTCTGATGCCATAGCAGCACCTGAGACATCCAATCCCATCTCTTTTGCTTTTTTGAGTGCACATTGGGCTGCATCAACACGGCTTGTCATACCCATACCTACTGCAACCATAGCAGCATCTTTAACATAAACCACACAGTTAGATTTTGTCAATCCTGCTACTTTCCATGCTATCTCTAGATCTTTCATCTCTTGTGTTGAGGCTGTGAGATCAGATTTCTTTTCTGCATTATGCACCTCATTGTCACAGATACAGTCTGAATTTTGATAGACAAACCCACCATCAACATGTTTAAAGTCATGACTATCTTTGCTCATCACTAGTTTTTCACCACCTTGAGCAAAAAGTTTAAGACGTTTTTTCTTTTCAAAAATTTCTAGAGCTTCAGGCGTAAAATCTGCTGCCATCACAACTTCTAAAAAGATTTCATTCATCTTTTCAGCCAGTACTTTATCGACCACACCATTGACTGCTACTACACCACCAAAGGCAGATACAGGATCACATTTTAATGCTTCTTCATACGATGCTAATAGGGTATCTTTTAGCGCAAATCCACAAGGATTACCATGTTTTACAATACACACTGCATTCTCATCTTTAAAGCTAGAAGCAATTTTAAGTGCACCATTGACATCATTAATATTGTTAAATGATGCTTCACCTTTTAGTTGCTTAAAGTGCTTTGTAAAATGGTTATCAAACTCATAGAGTGCACCTTTTTGATGTGGATTTTCTCCATAACGTGTTTGAAAGGACTTTTTACCTGTAATAAACTGATAGGCTCCAAAACCATCATTAAATCTGCCATTCATATAGTTGGCTATCATTGCATCATACGCTGCTGTATGTTCAAAAGCTTTTATCATAAGCGCACGTCTAAACGCTAATGTATCTTCTTTATTTTCAAGTGTATTTAATACAGCACTATAATCATTTACATCTGTTACTATGAGTACATCATTAAAGTTTTTCGCTGCAGAACGTACCATCGTTGGTCCACCTATATCGATATTTTCAATAATCTCATCAAAATCTTCAGTACGCTCGATAGTCTCCTTAAACGGATAGAGATTTACACACACAAGATCAATCCCTTCTACGCCAAGCTCTTTGGCTTGTGCCACATGAGCAGCATCACCACGTTTATGTAAAATCCCTCCATGCACATAAGGGTTAAGCGTTTTTACACGCCCTTCAAAACACTCTGGAAACTTCGTTATTTCATCTATTTCAATGACTTTTACACCAGCTTCATGTAGTTTTTTATATGTACCACCTGTTGAGACAATCTCCCAACCTTGTTGCTCCAGCCCTTGGGCAAACTCTACAATACCAGTCTTGTCGCTTACACTTAGCAATGCTCTCATATGTAACCTTTGAAATATTTAAAATTTAAGAAGCGAATTATAGCTAAAAATGACTTTATTACTCTCTTTTTTTTCTTGCTACCATAGAAGTTTTCATTGTTTTAAATCCTTGATAATCACTATCTATCCACTCTTTTATATGTAGAATCTCACAACGTTTCTTAAAAAAAGATTCTAATTCACCTGAATGTAACATAAATAGAGGATTAGATGGCTCACGTTCATTGATTGCGTGTTGTATAAAAGTCTCCATGATTAAAATACCATTGGGTTTAAGTGCGTCTATCATTTGAGAAAATATTTTACGTTCTAAATAGTAGGTACAAACAATCAAATCATATTTCTCTTTTTGTAATGTATACGTATCAAAATCTACTTCTATAGCAGTAATATTTTCTATATTTTGAAGTTTTGAGATTGCCACAGATGAGATATCTAGTGCATCAACCTTAAACCCTTGTTTTGCTAAATATTTACTATGTCTACCCAAGCCACACGCAACATCTAAAGCTACTTTTCCAGAAGAAAACGAAGCATATTCTTTTACAATTTCTGTAGGGAGATTAGGCGTTTGTTTATTTTGATACTTTGTATTCCATCTTTCTTTATCTTCTATTGCCATAGTGTTTTACTCTTTTTCATAAATTTTTGATATTATTCTACCCAAATAATCAAAGGATTTTTATGGCAACACTTACTTTTATCTCATGGAATGTTAATGGTATACGTGCCATAGAAAAAAAGAATGCCCTCAAATGGATAGATGATACCCATGTAGACTTCTTAGGTCTTCAAGAGATTAAAGCAACTGCAGAACAAATCCCAGAAACTATTTTTGATCGTAGCTATAAATTTCAAAGTATCAACGCTTCCATTAACAAAGGTCAATCAGGTGTAGCACTCTATACCGACATTAAGGGCGAGGCACGTTGTTGTGAAGAGGTAGACATATTAAATGAAGGGCGTATCAATGAATACCATTTTGGTAATATCACTCTTTTTAATGTCTATTTTCCTAATGGGCAACGAAATGAAGAACGACTTGCTTATAAAATGGCTTTTTATGAACGCTTTTTAGACTATATCATCACATTACGCAAACAAGGAAAGTCTATCGTTATTTGTGGTGATGTCAATACTGCACATCATTCCATAGATTTGGCCCGTCCAAAAGCCAATGAAAAGACTTCTGGATTTTTACCTATGGAGAGAGCCTGGCAAGACAAACTTTTAGCCTCAGGATTTATAGACACCTTTAGACACATACATGGTAATGTAACTGACCGTTATAGCTGGTGGAGTTACCGTGCCTCAGCTAGAAAAAACAATGTAGGTTGGCGTATAGACTACTTCTATGTGTCTGATGATTTAAAAAACAATATTATAGATGCAGACATCTTAGACCAAGTTATGGGGTCAGACCATTGCCCTGTGAAGTTGGTGTTGGAGATTTAACTATCTTCTTCATTAGTATCTATACTATAGGTACCATATTATAAAAGAGTAATAAGAGTACTTATAATACCTCTAGAATAAAAATGATAGACCTAACAAAAACCAAACAAGATGCAAAACAAATGCTTACTATAACCTATGAATAACAAAGAAATCATAGAAGAGATTCACCCCTAGTCTTTTCTTCTTGGGGAATAAGTAGTTATTCTTCCAAGTCACCCACATAATAAAACTCATCTAAGCCTTCCAAAAATGCTACGAGCAGTTCATCTGAACAGGCTTTGAAATTTTTATGCGTCTCTTTTCTAAAAAGTGAAGAGAGTTGTTGTTTACTAAGCGTCATATCAGCA
>QNZW01000038.1 GCA_003978375.1 Sulfurovum sp. | reverse complement strand
CAGTCCGTATGTTTGGAAGTTGGCCTGCATCTAGGAAAAAAAAGAATTGATGAATAATTATAAAAGGATAGGAGAGTATAATGTCATATAGTGACAGAGTTGTTGATCATTACGAAAATCCTCGTAATGTCGGGTATTTTGATAAATCAGATAAAGCCATAGGTACGGGATTGGTTGGTGCGCCTGCATGTGGCGATGTGATGAAGTTGCAGATTAAAGTTAAAGATGATATTATTAAAGATGCAAAATTTAAAACATTCGGTTGTGGATCAGCCATTGCAGCTAGTTCTCTTCTCACAGAATGGGTTAAGGGTAAGTCCCTAAAACAGGCAACTGAGATCAAGAACACCGAAATTGTTGAATACTTGTCTTTGCCGCCTGTAAAAATACATTGTTCAGTTCTAGCTGAAGATGCTATCAAGGCTGCTATCTCACCAGCTAATACCCCTTATCTCTTTTTTATGAAAAACAAAAAAGGTTTGCATGACTTTACAACTTCGTTTAAAAAACATCGTAAAAATATCAAAAAAGCACGTTAATATATACCAATGGTTAACTAAACTATATTATTATAAAAATAAAAAAAGAATTTAAATGTTTATAAAAATAATACTTACCTCCACCCTACTTCTAAACACAACACTTACTGCTGATTATTTACTTACGCAAAGCAAACGAGTACCCAGTAAAATAGACAATATGCCTAAAAATGTCGTAGCTGATATGTTCACTATTCCCCAAAACCTTGCATATTATGCCAAACAAATTAAACCTTTTTCAAAAAGCAGACAAAAACAACTTGATACGCAATTTAATCTTAAATATTTTAAACCTTGGCACATAAGCAACATTGATATTCCTGCTAAAGATTTTGGATGGGAAATAAGGTTTATACAAAAAAAGCCAATTTATACAGAAAATGGCAATGTCATTCCTGCTTCTACCTACAATACTTGGCTACAAAATGAGAATTATGATGCACTTCAAAGTAAAAACTATAAAGCCATTACCATTAAACGTACCAATGTAAAAGCACTTCCCACCTCTACTGCATTTTATAGAGACCCAAAAAAAACGGGTGAAGGATTTCCTTTTGATTACAATCAAAACTCTGCTTTACACATAAATGTACCACTTTTAATCTCTCATTTTTCTCGAGATAAACGTTGGGCATTTGTACAGGCATCTTACTCTTTTGGTTGGGTAAAAACAAGTGATTTGGCTGTTGTTTCCAATCAATTCATAAAAGCCTTCCAAAATGGAAAATATGGGATGGTTATTAAAGACAACCTACGACTCTATGATGAAAAACGTAAACCTCTCTCCCTTGTGAAATTGGGTGCACTTTTCCCTTTGGGTAAAAAAGCACATACCTATCTTGTCGCAAAAAGAGGTCCAAAAGGACAAGCCAGTATTCACACTGTACAGACAACTAACCCTTACTACATCGTCAAAAAGCCTCTTGCTTTTACACCCAACAATGTAGCACTTCTTGCAAAAGAATTTTATAATGAACCTTATGGCTGGGGTGGCAGTTATGGGTGTCGAGATTGTTCTGCTACCACACGTGACTTTTTAGGACCTTTTGGTATTTTTTTGCATCGTAACTCTAGCAAACAAGCCCAAGATGGAAGTACCGTTTCTATCCAAGGTCTACCTACAGCAATAAAAAAACAAACCATTATTGCTAAAGCAGAACCTTTTCGTTCTTTACTCTATGTACCTGGGCATATTGTACTCTATCTAGGAGAATACCAAGGTGAACCTGTGATTATGCATACCTATTGGGGCGTTCGTAAAAATGATGGGAGTAAACTCATTACAGGACGTACCATTATCACCACCACAGAGCCAGGTAAAGAACGTGCAGATGTCAGAGAACGATCCAAACTTATACATACACTAAAAAGTGTTGTAAACTTTTGATGCTTTTAGCTAAAATAGCATCATGAAAAACAAAGAAAAAATTAAAATATTCACAAGTGCCATTACTGCTGGTTCATTCAAAGGTAAAAAAATAGAAATACCTGATATTTTTACCACACGCAGTTCAAAAGGCATCTTAAAAGAATCTCTTTTTAATACCTTACAATTTGATATTATTGATAAAAATTTTGTAGAGGTCTTTTCTGGTTCAGGCTCTATTGGGTTAGAGGCACTAAGTCGTGGTGCAAATGAGGCTTATTTTATGGAGTATAATCCTACTGCATACCGATACTTAGAAAGCAATGTCAAACGTATAGCACCCCTACAATCCAAACTTTTTTATGGCGATAGCTTCAGCAATTTTTCTCAAGTGTATGAAATGACCAAACGTTCAAAAAAGAAAACCTATTTCTATTTTGACCCTCCCTTTTCTACCCGCGATGGTATGGATGATATCTACGACAAAACCATTGCACTCATAAAAACCATTGAGCCAGAGGTATGTGAAATGGTGATTGTAGAACATATGACACAGCTGACAATGCCTCAAAATATTGGTATACTTAGCCAAACCAAACGTAAAAAATTTGGTCGCAGTACCCTTAGCTATTATCAACCAAAGGAATAAACTATGGCAACCATACAAAATGAAGACCATATTGCGCTGTTTATAGATTGTGACAATATATCACACAAGGCTATAGAAGGCATTATTAACGAACTAAGTAAATATGGGGTTGTCAATATTCGTCAAGCTTATGGCAATTGGACAAAAGACAATCTTAAAAATTGGGAAGACAAACTTTTGCAATTTGCCATTAAGCCCATTCAGCAGTTTGACTACTCCAAAAATAAAAATGCCACAGATATTCTCATGACTATTGATGCGATAGATTTACTCCATACTAAAAATATAGATGCTTTTGCCTTTGCTACATCTGATTCGGACTTTACGCCTGTGGTAATGCGTGTACAAGCAGAAGGTATTAAAGTCTTTGGATTTGGAGAAAAGAAAACACCTAAGCCTTTTATGGCAGCTTGTTCACAATTTATCTTCACTGAAAAACTTATGAAAGTAGATACAAAAGATCCCCATATGGCTGATATCATCATCACTCCTACCAAAAAATCTAGCAAAGAGATGCGATCAGATACATGGCTTGTCAATGTCTTAAGAACTGCTGTAGAACAAACAATGGATGCAGACGGTTGGGCAAACTTAGCAGATATTGGTCAATATATCAACAACTCTACCTCATTTTCTCCTATTAACTACGGATACAAAAAACTCTCTAATCTCATTGATGAGATTGATCTTTTTGATGTTTATGTTGATGAAAATAGCAAAATGATGAGTATTCGCGATAAACGTTTTAAGACTGATTTATAAATCAGAGGGTACAAGCGTACCCTTATTTACATCTTTCTTACAATGGCTTCTATGCTTTGGACAATACTAGGATCTTCAAGTGTAGATGTATCTTGTGTAATCTCTTCATTTTTAACAATGGCTCGTAAAATACGTCTCATTATTTTTCCAGATCGTGTCTTAGGCACATCAGGCACAAAAGCAATCGCATCACAAAGTGCAATCGCTCCAATCTCTTTTTTTATCACTTGATTAATCTCTGCTTTAAGTGCTTCTGTGGCATCAGTAGCATTTTTAAGCACAATATAGGCAAAGATGCCCTCTCCTTTAATCTCATGTGGTTTACCTACCACAGCAACAGTTGCAACACCTTCATGTTTTTTAATAGCAGCTTCCACTTCTGCTGTACCCATACGGTGACCTGACACATTGATAACATCATCCGTACGTCCTGTGATAGTGATGTATCCATCATCATCTTGCATCGCACCATCACCTGAAAAATAAACAGCTTTGCCATCTTTTGTGCATTCACTAAAGTATGCTTTGACAAAACGCTCTGGATCTCCCCATATTGTACGTATCATCGATGGCCAAGGTCGCGTAAAGCACATGAGCCCTTTTTCACCTACAGGCGTAGGTGTACCATCTGTTTCCAAAATCTCAGCTATAATCCCAGGTAAAGCAAATGTAGCACACCCTGGCTTAATAGGTGTTGCCCCTGGAAGCGGACTAATCATATGCCCACCTGTCTCCGTTTGCCAATAGGTATCGACAATCGCACACTCTGAATTCCCTACCACTTCATAATACCATTTCCATGCAGGTGGATCAATAGGTTCACCCACAGTTCCCAATACCCTAAGCTTTGACAAATC
>QNZW01000159.1 GCA_003978375.1 Sulfurovum sp. | reverse complement strand
AAGATGGTATGGCAACCATAGAGAGGCTCTTTATGGTTTCACCCCCAAGCTTACGCACTACAGAGAAAACCATCAAAACCTTTTTTCCTTGCCCTCTACCAAAAAATATCTATGCAAAAGAGGTCTATATCCTAGTCTCAGATAATGACCCATGGATAACACTCGATGAAGCAAAAGAGATGGCTTCACACTATGATGCAGACTTTAGCATCATACACAATGCAGGACATATCAATGCAGATTCGGGGTATGGAAAATGGGAACTGATAGAGCAATTAGTTATAGGAGAAAAAAATGATAAAAAATTGTAAGGTGTTGTCCCATGACAACACCACTAATTGGTATGCTAATTTGGTGTTGCGGGGGCACAACACCCTACAAGGAATATCATGATTTTAAGCATAGAAAGTTCCTGTGATGACAGCTCTATTGCCATCACAGAAATAGCCACTAAAAAAATAATTTATCATAAAAAAATCTCTCAAGAAGAGCAGCACTCTTGTTATGGTGGGGTGGTTCCTGAGTTGGCTTCACGTTTACATGCCGTGGCACTTCCTGAAATACTCAAAGAGACCAAACCTTATTTTGACACGCTCAAAGCCATTGCTGTGACCAATCAACCTGGACTTGGGGTAACGCTTTTAGAGGGTATTGCTATGGCAAAAACCCTGTCCGTACTTTTGGATATTCCACTCATCCCCGTACACCATTTAAAAGGGCATATCTACTCCTTATTCATCGAAAAAGAGCTTACCCTACCCCTACTTGTACTTCTTATCTCAGGAGGGCATACACAGCTCATACGGGTAGAAAATTTTGAACGCATGGAAATTTTAGCTACCAGTATAGATGACTCTGTAGGTGAAAGCTTTGATAAATGTGCTAAGATGATGGGACTTGGTTACCCTGGTGGTCCTCTCATAGAAGCATTGGCACTAAAAGGCAATGAAGATCGCTTTGACCTGCCTGTTCCTCTACGCAATTCACCACTTATTGCTTTTTCTCTTTCAGGACTTAAAAATGCTGTACGGCTCAAAGTAGAGGCTTGTGGTGGTGCTAAGAAGATGACAGAACAAGACAAAGCTGACCTCAGTGCCTCCTTTCAAAAAGCAATCAAACGACACCTACTCCAAAAAAGCAAAAAAATCTTTGCCAAAGAGCCTATAAAAGATTTTGCCATTGTTGGTGGTGCATCAGCAAACAAATATATACGCAATGCCTATGAAAACCTTTGTGGGGAGTTTGGCAAAACACTCCATGTTGCTCCACTAGAGTATTGTTCAGACAATGCCGCGATGATAGGTCGATATGCCCTAGATGCTTATGAAAAAAAACAGTTTATAGACCCCAATAAAATTGATATTGTAAGTACCAAAAAGCAACAATCAGGGATGCTCTTATAATTCTCTCTTTAACCCCCTTTAAATCGCGCTTTCTATAAGGTAATTTTGGGTAAAATAGTTACTATATATAACCCAATTATTGGAGATACACATGTCAGAATATGGTGCTAGTAATATTAAAGTCCTTAAAGGGCTAGAAGCAGTAAGAAAAAGACCGGGAATGTACATTGGTGATACCTCTACAAAAGGGCTTCATCACCTTGTGTATGAAGTCGTAGATAACTCTATCGATGAAGCAATGGCAGGCTACTGTGACATGATTAAAGTGACCCTCACAAAAGACGGTTCAGCTATTATTGAAGACAACGGTCGTGGTATTCCAGTCACTGAGCATCCTACAGAAAAAATCTCTGCAGCAACTGTGGTAATGACCGTGCTTCATGCAGGTGGTAAATTTGACAAAGACACCTACAAAGTCTCTGGTGGACTTCATGGGGTGGGAGTATCTGTAGTTAACGCCCTCTCTAAAGACCTTCATCTTACAGTTTTCAAAGACAAAGAGATTCATACCCAAAGTTTTAAAGAGGGTATCCCTACTGCTGCTCTTGTCTCAGGAGACAAAACAAACAAACATGGAACAAAAATAGAATTTTGGCCGGATGATTCTATCTTTACAGAAACAGTCACTTTCCAAAAAGAGATCTTGATGAAACGTTTCAAAGAACTTTGTTACTTGAACCCTAAAATCACTATCGACTTTAGAGATGAACGTGATGGCACAAAAGAAATGTATCATTTTGAAGGTGGTATTAAACAATTTGTCGAAGACATGAATACAAAAACACCTATTTCAAATGCACAGTTCTTTCAGGGGAAAGCAGATGATATAGAGATAGATATTGCACTCATGTACTGTGATGCAGACTCTGAAAAATCTCTCTCTTTTGTCAATAACATTAAAACAGCTGATGGTGGTACACACGAAGCAGGATTTAGAGCTGGGCTTACCCGTTCGATGTCTTCTTATATCTCTAAAAATGCCAATGCAAAAGAGAAAAATACCAAAATTACAGGCGATGACTGTAAAGAGGGGCTTATTGCCATTGTTTCTGTACGTGTGCCTGAACCACAGTTCGAAGGACAAACCAAAGGCAAATTAGGCTCTAGCTATGTCAGACCTCTTGTACAAAAATTCTTCTCTGAAAATTTCAATAAATACTTAGAAGAAAACCCTATAGAAGCCAAAGCTATTATGGCACAAGTACTTCTTGCAGCACGTGGCCGTGATGCTGCGAAACGCGCCAAAGATTTGGTCAAACGTAAAGATTCTATGAGTATTGGTACATTGCCTGGTAAATTAGCTGATTGTCAAAGTAAAGACCCTGAACTCTCTGAAATTTACTTGGTCGAAGGGGATTCTGCTGGGGGTTCTGCAAAACAAGGACGTGATAGAGTCTTTCAAGCCATTTTGCCACTTAAAGGTAAAATCTTAAATGTCGAAAAAGCCCGACTTGAAAAAATTCTCAAATCAGATGAAATTAAAAATATGATTACTGCTCTTGGGTGTGGAATTGGTGAAGAGTTTGATGAAGAGAAGTTACGTTACCATAAAGTTATCATCATGACCGATGCTGATGTCGATGGATCACACATTCAAACCTTGCTTATGACTTTTTTCTATCGTTTCTTAAAACCAGTCATTGAAAATGGATATCTTTACTTGGCACAGCCACCACTTTACCGTTATAAAAAAGGTAAGAATGAAGTCTATTTAAAAGATGAAAAAGCACTTAACGACTATCTTATAGAAAATGGTATCTCTGTCATCGAAAGTAAAACGATGGGACAAGCTGACCTTGTAGATCTCTTTAAACTTGTGGCTTACTATCGTATGACACTCAAAGAGATAGAAAAACGTTTTGCACTTCCAGAAGTGTTACGCTATATGATTGAAAATCCTGATGTGATTGGTACCAACAATAAAGCATTGGCAAAAACCATAGAAGCTTATATTAAAAATCTTGGATACAACATACTCAACAAAACCATCACTGATGATACTATTCACCTTTTTGTGCAAACCAATGATGGACTTGAAGAACTTATCGTTGATGAAAATCTTTTTACAAATCCTCATTACAATGAAGCCATACACATTCACCAAAAGATACAAGAACATATTACAGATGAATTTAAAGAACAAGATTTACTCCTACTCTTTGAAGAGGTAGAAAGTACTGC
Organism: Sulfurovum sp.; assembly: GCA_003978375.1. GTDB lineage: Bacteria > Campylobacterota > Campylobacteria > Campylobacterales > Sulfurovaceae > Sulfurovum. Next base: position 610 of record QNZW01000159.1, on the reverse strand, counting down.
TAAAAAAGGTGCTTACATTCAACGCTATAAAGGGCTTGGAGAGATGAACCCAGAGCAACTTTGGGAAACGACTATGACCCCTGAGAACAGAAGACTTTTACAAGTGACCATTGGTGATGATGAAAGTGCTGCAGATACCTTTGTGCTCTTTATGGGAGATGAAGTTGAGCCAAGAAGAAACTACATTGAAAGCCATGCTAAAGATGTAAAACATTTGGATGTTTAATGCAATGAAATATGGTGAAAAAGAGATAAAGACATTTGACATTGATGCCAAAGAGAACTTTTGGCCCAATGAACATACAAAAAATTATACGATTCGCATAGAACTCCCAGAGTTTATGTGTCTTTGTCCACGATCGGGATATCCTGATTTTGCTACACTCACCCTCTCTTATGAGCCAGATGCATTGGTCATTGAGCTTAAAGCTCTCAAACTTTATATCAACTCTTTTATGTATAGACATATCTCGCATGAAAATGCTGCCAATGAGATTTATGATACGCTTTACACTAAACTCAGACCAAAATCAATAAAACTCACTGCCGATTTTAACCCTAGAGGAAATGTGCATACTGTCATAGAAATAGATAGTACGCACAACTAACT
>QNZW01000193.1 GCA_003978375.1 Sulfurovum sp. | reverse complement strand
AATATTTTTTCTTTTTTGCAATGTTTTAAATTCATTGGTATCAGAGAGTATCGGAATTCTTAATTTTTTTGCTTCAAGAATTTTTTCTGTAAAAGATAATGGAATGATTTGTCCAAATTCATCTTCGATATTTTCTTCTGCATTTAGTTGATATATCAATCCAATAAAAATAAAAAAATAGGTAATATATTTCATCTTTTAGCCTTCTTGTATTGTTGTTTTTATAGTTTCATCTTTATACGATGGCGTTTTTTCATTTAGTTTTTGAATTTGACTTCTCATAGATTCAATAGATTTAGAGACTTCATCTAAGTTTATAAGAACTTCTTCGCCTTCTTTAAACTCTTTTTTGATACTGGTTTTGGAAATAGGAATAAATTTGCCATTTTTTCTTATATATATTTCACCGAAAGTATCTTCCCAACGTGTACTATTGATACCTACAAGTAAATTGATTTTTTTATCTTCCATCCAGTATTTTATAGACATGGTCACCCATTGTAATGGACCAGCTAAAATCATAAATATTAAAGCTACTTTCATAAAATATGTTATCAGCTTGCTTGTGTTTTCTTGGACTTCTTCACCTGAATTGGTTACTTTTCTTATGAGGTTGTACCCTAAAAAAAGCATTAAAAAAGACAATCCTAAAAAACCAAAACCTAAAATAGTAGTAATTTGTTTAGTCATTTCTAAAGACACATCTTCAATCATAATTATATCCCTCTTAAATTATTTTGTATATGAAAAAGTGAAATTGTAATGTAGTGCTTATTCTATGATTTTAGTATATTAATACAGAATAAGATATTGTTGCATTATTTTTTCCCTTCCCTCACTTTATCAATCCTATGCTGAAAATGTCCTTATACTTCTTTATCTTCTTATTCGAAGTATGTCGTTATTTCCATTGATATTTCATTAATTATAAAATGTAATAATCAATCATAAAATTTTATATAAGGGAAAGAAAATGACAATAAAAAGTAATTCTATTATTAAAGAGATTGATGTTTCTGAGATTATTGCGATGCTTAACAAGGCATATGCAGATGAATGGTTGGCTTATTATCAATATTTTACAGAAGCAAAAGTGGTTAAGGGTATTATGAAGCGAAGTGTGCTTCATGAACTAAATGAACATGCTGAAGATGAACTGCGTCACGCTAATTTGTTAGCAGATCGCATTTTGCAGCTTGGTGGCACACCACTGCTCACTCCTAAAGAGTGGTTTTCTCAGACCAATTGTGGTTATATGAAACCAAAAAAATTTGATGTAAAATCCATACTTAAAGAAGCTATCAAGGGAGAACAATGTGCCATTGTCACATATTCAAAAATAGCACAAAAACTTAAAAATAAAGACATTGTAACCTACGATATGGTGAATAAAATTTTGGCAGATGAAGTGGAACATGAACATGATTTACAAAGTATTGTTGAGGATATTAATGATTTTGTAAGTTCTTTAAAGAAATAAATCTAACGAGATATAAATAAAAGGTAAGGAGTTGATTTCTCCTATACCTTGTGTTATGGTCTATATTTGACCATTTTTCCTCTATGTACGACAGCATCTACGGGAATATCTTTGATTTTCATCTTGTCAATTTTGAAAGGGTTCTCTTTTAAAATGGTAAAGTTAGCCACTTTTCCTTTTTTGATACTACCGGTGTAATATGTTTTTTATTATAAAACTAGCCAATTTGTGACAAATATTTCAAAAACAATATTGAGATAGTATGTTACTAGATTTTTACTGTGGCTAAAAGATACTTTTTAAAAAAGAGCAATATAATAAACTTTGGCTATAATCAAAAAAAATATAACAATGGAGTATCTAATCATGCAAATGAGTGGTGCACAAATGGTGTGTGAATCGATTATTGCTGAGGGTGTTAAAACTGTATTTGGTTACCCTGGCGGAGCGATTATGCACGTTTATGATGAAATTTACAAGCAGAATGGTTTTGAGCATATATTAAATCGTCACGAACAAGCTGCTGTACACGCAGCAGATGGTTATGCAAGAGCCACAGGAGAAGTGGGGGTTGCCATGGTAACCTCTGGTCCAGGATTTACCAATGCCGTGACCGGATTGGCTACAGCCTACATGGATTCTATTCCTATGGTGGTTATCTCTGGGCAAGTACCTTTATCTCTTATTGGGACAGATGGGTTTCAAGAGATAGATGCAGTAGGTATCTCTCGTCCTTGTACCAAACACAACTTTTTGGTACGTACGCTTGAAGAGCTACCTACCATACTAAAAGAAGCATTTTATATTGCACGTTCAGGACGTCCTGGTCCAGTGTTGGTTGATATACCTAAAGATATTACGGTAGAAATAGGTGAGTTTACGTATCCCAAAACGGTGCATATCCCAAGCTATAAACCAACCTACAAAGGAAACAAACGGCAGATAGAAAAAGCCGTTGACGCGATTAAAAAAGCCAAAAAACCACTACTTTATATTGGTGGGGGAGTGGTACTCTCTAATGCCTATGAGCTTGTAAGAGAATTTGCAAAGAAGACTCAAATTCCAGCTGTTGAAACCTTGATGGCAAGAGGTGTGATGGGGGCGAAAAATCCACTCTTGCTTGGTATGTTAGGAATGCATGGTAACTATGCTTCCAATATGGCAATGAGTGAGACGGATTTGGTCATCTCATTGGGGGCTAGATTTGATGATAGGGTGACAGGAAAACTTTCAGAGTTTGCAAAGTACGCAGATATTATTCATGTAGATATTGATGCAGCAAATATTGGTAAATTAGTAGATGTTGATTATCCTATAGTAGGAGATATTACAGAGGTACTTAAGCAGATATTACCACAACTTGATGGGGTAGACCCAGATCGTTATGAAGCGTGGCGAAATATTTTAAAACGTTATGATGATCTTCATCCTCAGTCGTATATAGATTCTGATGAGGTGATTAAGCCACAATGGGCGATTGAACGTATAGGTGAGCTCGTTGGTGATGATGCTATTATCACATCAGATGTAGGACAGCATCAGATGTGGGCAGCCCAGCATTATCCATTTGATAGACCACGCCAATGGATAAACTCTGGTGGGCTTGGTACGATGGGCTTTGGTTTTCCTGCAGCCATAGGGGCCAAAAGAGCATTTCCGGACAAGATTGTGATCAATATCACTGGAGATGGTTCTATTTTGATGAATATGCAAGAGTTAGTCACAGCAGCTGAGTACGAGATACCAGTTATTAATATTATTCTTAATAACCACTTTTTAGGTATGGTAAGACAATGGCAAACTTTTTTCTATGACAAGCGTTATTCAGAGACAGATTTGAGTTTTCAGCCTAACTTCAAGGCTCTTGCTGAAGCATGTGGAGGTATAGGCTATGATGTGACAACCAAAGCAGAATTTGATGCAGCGCTTAAAGATGCAATCAAACAAAATAAAGTCTGTTTTATGAATGTACAAACCAACCGTTTTGAAGATGTACTTCCTATGGTACCATCTGGTGGGGCACTCTTCAATATGATGTTACCACAAACCACAAAAGGAGAGGCATAATGACAAAAAATGTAAAAGAAAGACGTGTTATTTCTGTCATTGTGATGAATGAAAGTTCTGTACTCTCTCGTATTACATCACTGTTTGCAGCGCGTGGATATAATATTGAATCTTTGACTGTTGCACCAATACCAAACAGCGATATGTCTCATATTACCATCGCAACTACAGGCTCATCTAAACTTATGGAGCAGATTACCAAACAATTGCATAAATTGATTCCTGTGTATAAAGTCATAGAGCATGAAGAGATGGTAGAAAAAGAGATGGTTTTAGCCAAATTTCCCATTGCAGAAAATTTAGCAGATATCTCTGTACTTTCGTCTGCATATAATGGTGGTGTGGTGAATGTAGGTATGGAAATGATTATTGTAATGGTAGCCGATGAACCAAAACGCGTGAAACATTTTATTGAAGCAGCACAGCGTTACAACCCTTCTGAGATTGTGCGTGGTGGTGTGGTAGCGATAGAACGATAGATTATTTTGTGTAGGGTGTGGTTGCTATCATACCTTAAAATGCGATATAATCTTTTTCTTCATATAAAGATAAAGGTGTGGTTCCCACCACGCTCTACATATAAGGATTTACATGATGTATGCACTTTCCCAAATTATAAAAGAACTCAATATAGATTTTAATGGTGATGACATCAAGATAGAGGGTATACAGACTTTAAGTGAAGCGTCATCT
>QNZW01000037.1 GCA_003978375.1 Sulfurovum sp. | reverse complement strand
ATGTGTATGATTTAGTTGATAAACCAATGCTTTTTTATCATAAGAAGAGAGAGAATGTTCTATAGCCCTTATGAGGTTGAAACTTTGAGAAATTTTTGTATTGTACTTTTCTTCAAGGGTAATATGTACAAATGTACCCATCAGTGCTTGTGTACGGGTACGCATCTCTTGAGAGAGCAGAAAAGCTGGGAGTAGCATAAGTATTGAAAGTCTTATTGTCTTCTCTCCAACACTTCTATCACCCCAGAAAACTCTTTTTCATCTCCAAAACAGCTATTGGAATTACATACCATGAAGCCCTTGTTGGTATGGTTTTTAAATAAGGAAAAAGGGTAGGGAAGTGTATCGATCTCATCAATATGTGCTTTGAGTTTGTCTTCTGTGGCTTTAATAATAATATCATCATTTAAATAGCGTATGACCATAGTGGTCATTTTGGGTGTTGAGATAGGTTGACGCATAACATCATAAGAGTAAATCTCTAAAGTTTTGAAAACAAACTTTTTATACACTACGTCTACAAGGGATGAGATGCTATAAATAGCATCTAGCATAATGGCTACAGAAGAGGGATATGAGCCATCATAGATATCTGCAGTGGTCTCAAATTCACCTCGAGAAAATTTCCATTTGCCTTTATCAAAATACTGTTCTATGGCTTTGTTTGCGAGTTTGGTAGCTGTGACAAGATAGATTTCATTGAGGGTACTTTCATACGCCTCGATGAGTGCTTGGGTTAAATAGGCATAGTCTTCTAAAAATGCTTTAATTTTAGGCGTTTTGTGTATCAGTGTTGAGTGGTAAAGCTCATCATTAATATACATACTTTGAAGCAAAGCATCTAGGGATTTGATCGCGATTTTAAGATAGCGTTTATCGACACGACTAGCAACAAAAAAAGCGTGAATCATCATCGCATTCCATGAAACGATTACTTTTTTGTCGATGAATGGATAGCTACGTTTCTCTCTACGTTTTTTAAGTGCTTGAATGGCTTTATCATAGTAGGGAATATCTAATGTTTTAGGATCATCTATCCAAATAATATTTTTGCCTTCAAAATTACCTGATTTTGTGATATGCAGTGCTTTGAGCAAGTCACCATGTGCCTTGTTAGGGATACCTGCTTTTTCAAAAGAGCGTAAAGCTTTGTCGTAGCTATAGACAAAATATTTGCCCTCTTCACCCTCTGTATCTGCATCAGAAGCAGCGTAGAAAAGTGCATCTTTGCTCATCTTGGAGAGCATAAAATCTAATGTTTCAAAAGCCACATCTTTATAAAAATCATTATGGGAAGCATGATAGGCTTTAAGGTAAACATTGGCAAGAAGTGCATTGTCATACGTCATTTTTTCAAAATGAGGTACGAGCCATGTATCGTCTGTAGAGTATCGGCAAAATCCTCCATCTATTAAATCGCGAAATCCACCTTTTGCCATGCTAGAGAGAGAAAAGAGTACCATATTGAGTGCTTTTTTCTCTCCTGTGAGTTTATAGATATCTAGGAGCAAGTTTAGTGTTGAGGTTTGTGGAAATTTAGGTGCCTTATTGAACCCACCGTTTTGAGAATCAAAAAGTTGTTCACTCTGTTCTAATACTCTTTTAACAATGCTATTGTCTAGTTTGGTAGCTTGTATTTTATCAACTTGAGGGTTAAGATGTTGGAGTATTTTATTTGCTTCAGTGACGAGGATGGATTTTTCATTTTTATATTTATCTGCGATTACTTCAAGTAAGGAGCTAAAACTCATCATACCATACTTTGGTTCATCAGGGATATAAGTTGCTGTATAAAAAGGTTTTAAATCTTCTGTCAAAAAAATAGAAGTGGGCCATCCCCCACCACGTCCATTCATCAATTGGTATACCTCTTGGAAGTGTTTATCTATATCGGGTCGTTCTTCTTTGTCTACTTTAATTGAGACAAAATATTTATTGAGTAATTTTGCTGTTGCTTTGTCCTCAAAGGATTCATGCTCCATCACATGGCACCAATGGCAGGAACTGTAGCCAATAGATAAGAAAATAGGTTTATGCTCTTTGTGTGCTTTTTCAAAAGCTTCATTGCCCCATGGGTACCAATCTACAGGATTGTCAGCGTGTTGTTGCAGATAAGGAGAATGTTCATGTTTAAGATGGTTTTGCACGTGTAGATTCCTTTTAGTCATGCTAATTTTAGACCTTTTACAAAGTGTTAGCAATTTTTTGTTACTATTACACAGCTTATACACAAATAGTACTATAGAATACTATTAAAAGTTTAATATAGAAAGAGAAAAAATGGATTATGTGGTAAAAAAGTTACTAATTTTGAGTTTGTTGTTAAGTAATTTAGTGTTTGGTGGGTTTGATGCAGCGTTAAAAAAACAAAAATTTTTGACGCCAGATGAAGCATTTCAAACAACAGCTACATTAAAAAACGATGTGATTTCAACCAAAATCACAATGGCAGATAAAATCCATGTGTATGAAGATTCTCTTCATTTTAGAATTGTCTCACCTAAAATAGTAGCACTCGAAATAAAAAAACCAAAAGCCCATGAGGTTGATGGAGATAAGGTATATGAAAAAGAGTTAATCATTAATATACCTACCAAAGAGATAGATGCCAAAGTTTCTGGAAAATATACGCTTGAAGTAGAATATCAGGGATGTTCAGATGCAGGAATTTGCTATCAACCTATAAAAAAAACATTTACTTTTCAAGGAAAAAAGTTAGGTACTTTTGAAAAAATGTCTACAGTCATAAAAGAAGGAAATCCTAAAAAAATAGTAGATTTCTTTTTAAATGAAAATCCTATTTTTGTCATTTTGATTTTTTTCTTATTGGGCATACTTATCTCTTTGACCCCTTGTGTGTTTCCAATGATTCCTATACTCTCGTCCATCATTTTGGCACAAGAGGGTAAAGATGAAAAACACAAAACAAATCCATTTTTAATCTCGTTGGTGTATGTATTTTCGATGGCAGTGACGTATGCAATCGTGGGTATTGTAGCAGGGCTTTCGGGTATTGATGTGGGTGCAGCATTACAAAATCCATGGGTATTGAGTATCTTCGCACTGATTTTTATTGCCTTGGCATTTTCTCTTTTTGGCTATTATGAGATAGGATTACCTGCATCCTGGCAATCCAAGCTTACCAAAGCCAGTGATGAAGCACAAGGCAAAGGAGGGATTATAGGTACGGCTATCATGGGCTTTTTTTCTGCATTGATTGTAGGTCCGTGTGTTACGCCACCTTTGGCAGGTGCAGTACTGTTTATTACAGTGACAGGAAATGCTTTGCTTGGAGGTTTGGCACTGTTTGCTATGGGTATGGGTATGGGATTACCACTACTTCTTTTGGGCTTAGGTGCTGGTAAATTTATGCCTAGACCAGGTGGATGGATGACTGTGATATCACAAATATTTGGTGTCACGATGTTGGCTGTAGCGATTTTATTGTTGGGACGTTTTTTACCACCGAGTGTTACACTGTTTTTGTGGGCATTGCTTTTTATAGGAGTGGCTTTGTTTATGGGTGTATTTAACCCTAGCACAAGTACCAAAGGTGCACAAAAGCTTTTTCAGCTTTTAGCCATGATTTTTTTACTTTATGGTGCTTCTCTTTTTGTGGGTGTACTGACTGGTGCGACTTCGGTACTACATCCTTTTGAAAAATTTACTTCGAGCACAAAAACAACAGAAATAAAAAAAGAAGATAAAAATACCCATTTGAATTATTCTATAGAACGTCTTCAAAAAGAGATAGCTGCATCAGATAAGCCAGTAGTAGTAGATTTTGGTAAAGATTCTTGTACAGCATGTGCAGAGCTTGAAGAGATAACATTTCCAAATCCAAAAGTACAAGAAGCATTAAAAAACTTCACCTTTATACAAATAGATCTTACAGCCAATAGTGAAGAAGATAAAGCATTGTTGAAAAAATATGAACTTTTTGGTACACCAAATATTATCTTTTTTGATAAAGACAATACTTATATGCCTGAGAAGTCTTTAAGTGGATTTATTTCTGCGGAGGATTTTGTGTCGCATTTAACTCAAATATTACAATAAAAATAAGTAAAAAAAGTGATGTTATTGAGTTGGGATTCAAAAACAATAGTGTGTTTTTAAATCCCAAAGTAAAAATTCTCATTTTTACTTTTGCTAAGCATTAAGTAACTCTTCCCTTCTTACATAATACAACCCAATAGCACCTGTAATAAGTATCAAGAATAACATACTCAATTGTCCCAGTGTTGTACCACTGTCTGAAATATTT
>QNZW01000111.1 GCA_003978375.1 Sulfurovum sp. | reverse complement strand
CTTTACGTAGACAGACGGGGAAGTCCTAGCCATACACAAATGGGGATTTTTGATACAAAAAATAAAATGAATATGTTGTACGCTTTAGTGAAAATGTCTCCTAAAACTACGAATGATATCTACATCACAGAAGTCAACTGGCCATTATCTAACACAGCACCCTATGCACCTACTTCAGAAGTAGAGTGCGTGAGTGAAAGTGATTATGCACAGTTTATGGTAGAGTATTTTGCAACTGCCAAAGAGAGTGGCAAGATACAAAGAGTCTACTGGCATCAACTTATTGCGGCAGGATATGGCTTGGTAGATAACAGAGATGGAAAAATAAGAAAAACATCTGCGTATGAAGCATATAAAAGGATGATAATAGATGCAAATATTTAAAAAACTTTTTCAATACTTAGGGATGATGGCACTTTTTTTTCTAGGTAGATTAGCCTTGTTTATTTGGCAGTATGATAGATTTGGGGATGCTGGGGTGAACCATTGGGCGAGTTTTTTATACGGTGCAAAGATGGATACCATGGTTGCTTCGATGCTACTTGTGATTCCTCTGTTTGTGCTGAGTTTTACCCCCCAACGTATGGCAAAAATAGCTGATATATTTTTACGTTTGTATTTTGTGTTGGTGTTTGTTTTTCTTATCTATATGGAAAATGCTACTTTTCCTTTTTTTAGTCAATATGATGTACGCCCCAACTTTAAATTTGTAGAGTATTTGGAGTATCCTGTTGAGGTTTTCAATATGCTTATTGCGGACTTTAAATTGCCTTTGTTTATAGCATTTGGTATGATGGCATTGTTTGCATGGTGGTTTATGCGTAAGAGTAAGGCAAATTTTTTAAATATATTGCAAACACCATGGATAAAAAGAGCCATATGGTTTTTGCCTATAGCATTAATACTCTTCATAGGTATCCGTTCTTCCTTTGGACATAGAGCAGCCAATATCTCAGATGCGATGTATTCAAGTAATCGTATCGTTAATGAGATTACAAAAAATTCTCTTTACGCTGTTGGGTATGCCATTTATGCCAATAAACATTTTGCCTCTAAGACTATTAAGCTGTATGGGAAAATGGATACAACAGAAGCGTTGCAACGTATGCAAAGGGTACTACATATTCAAGGCAATGACTTGAATAGTGCCTCTGCTTTTGCACGTTTAGAGCAGACACATTTTGAAAGCACCAAAAAGAAAAATCTTGTTATTTTTCTTCAGGAGAGTTTAGGCTATCAGTTTGTCTCACCTCAAATCACTCCAGAGCTTATGAAGTTACGCAAAGAAGGTTTATGGTTTAATGAGGCGTATTCCAATGGTACAAGAAGCGTAAGAGGCATAGCAGGAGTAACATCAGGTTTTTTAGCCGTACCTGGTAAAGGAGTAGTGAAACGTAGCAAATCACAAAGTAATTTTTTTACGTTTGCTACGCTGCTAAAGCCTTTAGGGTATCATACCCTATTTCTTTATGGAGGTGAGGCACGATTTGACAATATGCGTTCATGGTTTTTAGGCAACGGATTTGATGAAATCATAGAACAAAAAGATTTTCAAAATCCAGCCTATGTAGCCACATGGGGAGCCAGTGATGAAGACTTGGTTAAAAAAGGCAATGCAACATTCTCAAAACTGTATGCTCAAGGAAAGCCTTTTGCTGCGTTGATGTTTAGTTCTTCAAACCACAGTCCTTTTGATATCCCTTCAGGTCGCATTAATGAGGTGAAAAAAGGGGTAAATTGTGTAGAAAATGCAGTCAAATATGCAGACTATGCAATAGGAGCATTTTTTAAAGAAGCTAAGAAACTTCCGTATTATAAAGATACTATTTTTGTCGTTATTGCCGATCACAACATTCGTGTGTATGGAGATGATGTAGTTCCTGTCAATATGTTTCATATCCCTGCACTTATACTAGGCGAGGGTATTGCACCAAAAGTCTATCAGCAGTTGGCTTCACAGCCAGATGTGTTAGCCACAGCATTAGACTACTTAGGCAAAGACTTTCACTATCCTATCCTCGGAAAATCTATTTTTTCTGACACCAAAGCCAATGTGAATTTAATGCAATTTAATGATAACTATGCCCTAAGAGTGGGCAATAAAGTAGCTGTAGTACGTCCACGCCATGTGGCACAAACCTTCAAGTATGAAAAACAACACTTAGTAGAAATCGCCCATGACAATGCGTTAGAAAAAAATGCTTTGGCTTTTGTGATAGGACTTAATTATTTGTATGATAAACAGTTGTATCGGTAATGTGGTAACAAGAGCTCAAATGATGAAAATGTGATTGTTTTTATATTTGCTTATGTGGTGCATTATATGGAATATAGGGAAAACATACCCTAGATAATTTATGTTATAATAAATAAAAAAGGAGCCCGTTATGTCTGTGTCTGTAGCTGCATTGCTTAATTATACGTATGATGATTATACTCAGTGGGAAGGTGAATGGGAACTGATAGATGGCACGCCTATCTCTATGGCTCCTGCACCTATGCGCATACATCAAAATATTGCTACAGAGATACTTTTTGCACTCAAAAGTACACTAGATGAAGAGGGTTGTCCTGAGTGTATATTGTCATATGAAAATGATTGGAAAGTGACAGAAGAGACAGTCCTTAGACCAGATATTGTTTTGGTTTGTGATGATGAACATGAAGCTTACTTGACAAAAGCTCCTAAGATTATAGTAGAAGTACTTAGTCCTTCTACAGTCAAAAAAGATGAAACAGTAAAGTTTGATATCTATGAAGCAGAAGGTGTTCAGTACTATATTCTTGTATATCCTAATGATTTAAAAGCAAAAGTATATAGTCTAAATAAAGAGGGTAAGTACATAAAAGTAAGTGATTTTACCCATGAAGTGTTGAGTTTTGATGATTTAGAGTGCGAGATATCTTTAGATTTTGCGCATGTCTTTAAAAAATTTAGAAAATAAGATGATATAGTACTTTTCTAAAATGCATCATCCACGGCTTGACATAAGATGTGTCCTATGAGGATATGCATCTCTTGGATACGTGGGGTGTCGTCTGAGGGTATGATGAGGTTGATGTCGCATTGTTGCGTCATCTCTCCACCATCTTTTCCACTAAATCCCAAAGTATTACAACCAAGTGTTTTTGCTGTTTGAAGTGCAGAGAGAATATTGTTAGAATTTCCAGAGGTTGAGATGCCTATGAGTAAGTCACCTTTGTGAGCCAAAGCTTCTACTTGTCTGTCAAATACACGTGCATAACCATAGTCATTGGAGATGGCTGTAAGAGCAGAAGTGTCTGTAGTAAGGGCAATGGCTGGTAAACCCTTTCTTTCACTCTTGTAGCGTCCTGTGAGCTCTGCTGCAATATGTTGTGCATCTGCGGCACGCACTTCCTCCATTGCCACAGAGTAGAATTTTATTTCCATTTTTAAGGGTTTCTATCATCATATGAGAGGCTTGTTGAATACTTGGAATCATCAGTGCTATTGTTTTTTCAATGGTTTCTTTGTGTGCATTGAGTTCATTTTGTATCATTGTTTTCATTTTTAGCCCTTTTGTGTTTCTTCATCGTAGCATACCATGATAATCCCATGAAATCAAAATATTTTTTAAGGACTTGCTTGTGTATCTCTTCTTTGGGTAGGAGGGTAAGCTCTTTTGCATGAATGAGACGATGTGTTGATCCATCCCAGCTTTCTATATGATTTTTTGAGGGGATATAAAATGTTGTATGGTGGGTTAATGCTTTGGTATAGCCAAATGTAATAGCATTTTTTGATTTAAAAAATAGTGGGGTACCAAAGCTTTGGTAACTAAAATCTTTAGGAGCAATAAGCTCTATCAATGTAGGGGCAATATCTAAATGATTCCCTACATTGTTTTCATCTATAAGGCCTTTTTTGATATTTAATCCATATAAAATAAATGGCACAGAGGACAATTCATAGAGATTGGGTTTGCCATGAAAATATCTTCGTCCATAATGATCACCTGTGAAAGCAAAAAGAGTTGTGTTGTCAATCTTTTCAAATGTTTTGACAAAATTTCCAATGGCATAGTCTGAGAACCAAAGATGTCCTAAGGCTTTATTGCTAATAGATCCATCATCTAATTTTTTAAAAGATTCTGGGTAGTCTTCTTTGGTATGATAAGGGTAGCCATATTTTTCTACATCCACAGAAAAAGGAGGATGATAACTTGTGGTCATAATGATACTAAAGGTTTTTTGTTTGGCTTTAAGTGTATCTGTTACAAGTGTAAAAAGTTCTTCATCGTTGACACCCCATATTCCTTTGTTTGTTGTTTTTTTGGCATGTGATGCTGCATAAATGTGTTGAACCCCTTGATTTTTGACAAAATTACCAATATTTTGCCAAGATAAAAACCCTCCATAGAAAAAATAGGTATCATAGCCTAGCTGTTTCATTTGTTTAAAAATGGAGGTATCTTCTGCACCATTATGGGCTTTTCTAAGGCTTATATTTACACCTGCATATGGTAAACCAGAGATAATACTTGCCAAAGAGTTCATGGTACTTTGTGCAGCAGGAAGAAAATATTGAAAATGCAATCCTTTTTTAGCAAAATTTTTAAGATTGTCACTAAGATGTAATGCTGCGTATTTCTCTTGCAAAGGCCAAGAGTCATAGCTTTCCATGACAACAAGTATGATATGTTTAGGTAAGGGTATATGGCTACCTTTGGTGGTTCTTTTTAGCAAAGAGCTGAGGTTTGTATCGTTAGGGGCATGAAAAGGATTGTGTTGTGTTGTGGTATGTAATTTTTTATTATCTGTATAGGCATAGATAGCAGAACGTATAGGATTGATAATGGTTTTATTTAAAAAAGGATCTGTAGAGATATCTGCCCATTTTCGCATAGCAGGACGATGATTTGTAGAACCTCTCACTGCAATAAGCATAAAGAGTAAAATGAACAATGAGATAATAATTTTTGCATACCAATTTTGCGTAGTTAACAATACTTTTGGAGCAGAAAAAGTATTTAATTTTTTAGTGATAGCTATGGTTATATAAAGCAATAGTATAAAAATAAATAGACTGACAAAAGGGTGATAGGCTTGCATAATTGTTTGTGCTATAGCTATTTTGTCATCATATAAACCTTCAAAAATAAAATAGTTGAATTGATTGTTATACTCTTTAAAATAGGGAATTGTGATGATAGAAAATAGAAGAGTAATGACTAAAAAGAAGTAAGAAAAAAAGAGTCTTGTTTTTTCGACGATGACATCTCTTTGTGGTGTATAGATAAAAAGATTGGCTAAAAAAGGAAGTATAAGAAAAAGCATAATACTATGGGTGTCAAATCTCAATCCCATAAAGAAAGTAGCTAAAAAATCATTTGATGTACTCGTAGATAAAATTTTTTCATGAAAGGTAGCGATGAGTAGGGCTCTAAAAATACTAAGTAAAAACATGGCAAAGAGCCAAAAATAAAAGAGTTTAAAAAATTCTTTTAAAAAAAGTTCCCATTTTGAATTTGAAGAGAGATGACTCAATCCACAGTCCTGCTTTGTATCTTTTCTATGATTTGACTTGTGCTTTTTCCATCAACAAAATCAAGTAGAATTACCTCTTTAGAGATATCCGATCCTACGACCTCTTTTCCCTCATAATCTGCTCCTTTTACCAGTGTGTGTGGCATAATATCTTTGATGAGTTCATAGGGAGTGTCCTCGGAAAAAGGTACAACATAATCGACACTTTCAAGTGCCGCAAGTAAGAAAGCTCTATCTTCAAGAGTATTGATAGGACGATTTTTGCCTTTTAATCGAGTGATACTTTCATCCGCATTTAATCCAACAATAAGCACATCACCTAAAGCTTTGGCTTTTTCTAAGTAAGTGGCATGTCCACGGTGTAAAATATCAAAACATCCATTTGTAAAAATGATTTTACGTTTTTGTTCTTTGAGCCGTTTGGAAATACGTTTTATCTGTGTAAAATCTTTGATTTTACTTTGGGCATGACCTTTATTAAGAGAGTGTTCATACTCTTCTATTTCATTGAGTGTGGCTGTAGCTGAGCCTACTTTTGCTACGACTACAGCTGCCGCTTTATTTGCAAATTCACAGGCACTTACTATGTTAAGCCCTGATGCCAATGCCACACCTAGAGAGGCAAGTACAGTATCTCCAGCACCTGTAACATCAAAGACTTCTTTGGCAACAGTAGGAATGGTTTGTACTTTGGTATCAAGTAAGGCAATACCCTCTTCACTTAGTGTAATAATGGCATATTTTAATGCCAAAGTATCTTTAAAATAGTGGAGTGATTGAGAAAGGCTTTCTTTGTCATGTATCTCTATTTTTGATGCCAAAGAAGCTTCTTTTTTGTTAGGTGTAAGGAGAGTGGCATTTTTATATTTGTCATAATCCAATCCTTTGGGATCAACCAACACAGGAATATGCAGTGCATTTGCATGTGAGATAATATCTTGGCAGAGGTTTGGTGTAAGTACCCCTTTGCCATAATCAGAGAGTAAAATTGCATCATAGGAAGCTAGGTTTTTTTGTAAAGTTTCAAAAAGTTGTATTTGTGCATGTAATGCAATGGGAGAAGTAGTTTCATCATCAAAGCGTAATACTTGTTGTCCCGAAGCAATAATGCGGCTTTTTTTTGTGGTAATTCTTTTAGCTTCCGTGATGAGTGTGCTTTGTGTAATTTGAATATTTTCAATAAGTTTACGGAGCAATGTGGCATTGTCATCATCCCCTATTACGGAGTAGAGACTGACTTGTGCATCTAACGCACGAAGGTTTGAGAGGACATTACCTGCACCACCCAATACGGCATTCTCTTTGTCTATAGAGACAACTTGTACAGGTGCTTCAGGGGAGATACGTTCACATACACCCCAAATATATTCATCTATCATCAAATCACCAATGACGGCTATGTTTGGTTTTTTGTTGCGTATTGTATCCATAAGCACTTCCTCTTAAAATGATATTATAGCTTGATTTTCTTCTAAATATTCTTTGCAAGAAAGGAGCGTGTCAAAGTGTAAGGTGGCACCTTTTATCTCATAATCTCCTATAGCAATACTCGAAGCTATATGGGCATTATGTGCTAAATCAATATCACTTTGTTTGTCACCAATAAGCCATGAATGTGCTAAATCAATGGTATGCTTGTTTAAACATTTTTTTATCATACCTGTGTTTGGTTTTCTGCAATCACAATAATCACGAGGTAGATGTGGACAATAAAATACCTCTTCTATGTGTATCTTTTTTTCTTTAAAAATTTTTAACATCCATGTGGTAAGATTATTAAAATCGGTGAGGGTATAATAACCACGTCCTATACCTGATTGGTTTGTGAGTATAAAAATATGGTAATCATGCTGTATAAAAAGCATAATAAGTTCAAAAATACCTTCTACAAATTGAAAATCTTCTTGTTTATAAACATAACCATAGTCTATATTGACAATACCATCACGGTCTAAAAAAAGAGCTTTAGACATCTAGTAGGCACCCTCTTTTTTTAAGACTGTTTTGATGGTTTTAAAAAGTATTACAATATCTAGCCAAAGTGACCAATTGAGTACATACCATTTGTCTGTTTCCACTCTAAATGCATAGTCTGTGTCACTCCTGCCACTAACTTGCCACAATCCAGTAATGCCAGGCTTTACCATAAAATAGTATTGGGCATCTTTT